>JAEWPX010000055.1 GCA_023399375.1 Pseudomonadota bacterium
GGGTCGGATTTGCCGCAACGCGCCTTCCGGCGCGTTGCGCTTCCAATTGACACCGCCCCCGCCTTTGACGTTACAGTAACGCTCCATTGCGTCAGTGATGCCGGCCGCAACCCTAGCCAGGCGTCGAGTTGCCATGCCAGAGCGTTTTCCCGTCGCAACCGATCCGGTGCGCGAGCCGTCCTTGCGCGTCTGGCTCACCATTCCCGTGCTGCTGCTCGTGCTCGCAACCGGCGCGTTGATCGGCTGGCTGGAGCTTCGGGGCGGCCGGGAGGCCGTGGGCAACGCCGCCGGACAGCTGCGCGGCGAAGTGCTCGCCCGGGTGCGCCAGGCCCTCGGCGCCTACCTGGGCGTGCCCGTCGCGCTCAACGCCCTAAACGCCGAATCCCTGCGCCGCGGCCTGCTCGATCCCGGCGACGCCCGCAACGTCCAGCGTTATTTCACCACCGTCATCGAGGCCAATCCTTCCGTGGCCTACAGCTTTTTCGGCACGCCGCAGGGCGAGTTCTACGGCGCGCGCCGTCTTGCTCCGGACGAGGTGCAGATCGTGCGCGCCGGCGTGGAAACAGGCGGGGATTCCCGTAACTACGCGGCCACGGCCGCAGGCGACGCCGGCGAGCTCAAACAGGTCTACAAGAATTTCGATCCCCGCACCCGCCCCTGGTACCAGGCCGCCGTCGCGGCCGCCGGGCCCGTCTGGACCCCGGTCTACCGCCATTTCGCCCTGGGCGTGCCCACCATCACCGCCTGCCTGCCGGTCTTCGCCCCGGACGGGGCGCTGCGCGGCGTGTTCGGGGCGGACTATCCGCTGACGCGCATCCACGAGTTCTTGCGCACCATCAAGGTGGGACGGCGCGGCGCGGTCTATCTGCTCGAACGCTCGGGCGCGCTCGTGGCCGCCTCCACTCTGGAAAGCAACCGTATCCTCGAAGCCAAGCCGGACGGTTCGTACGGCCTGTTGCACGCCGAGGAAGCCGGCGACGCTTTGCTGGCCGCCGCCGTCGCCCATCTGCGGGACGCACCGGGCGGCCTGGCCGGCATCGACGGTCCCCGGCTGGCCCAGGTCCCGGGCGTCGCGGGCGACATCTACGTGCTGGCCGAACCGTTTGCCGACGGCCACGGCATCGACTGGCTGCTCGTGGCCGCGGCCCCGGCCTCGGACTTCATGGGGCGCATCGAAGCGGGCATGCGCCAGAGCGTGGTCGTGGGCCTCCTGGCCCTTCTGGCCGCGGCCGGGGTCGGCGTTTTCATGGCCCGGCGCATCGCCCTGCCTGCCGAGCGGCTGGCAGGCGCCGCCGACGCCCTGTCGCGCGGGCAGTGGGAACTGGCTCTGCCCGCGCCCCGCGGCCGGGAGATGCTGCTTCTGGCCAGGGCGTTCGAGCGCATGGCCGGCCAGCTCCGCCAGGCCGTCGAGGGGTTGAAGCGTCAGCACGCCCTCATCACCGCCTCCAACAAGACCCTGGAGGCGCGCGTCGCCGCGCGCACGGCCGAACTGACCCACATGCACAACCGGCTGCGCGCCATCTTCGACGCCATTCCCGGCTATGTCCACGTGGTGGACCGAGAGCTGCGCGTCGTGGACGTCGGGGACAGCCTGTTGCGCGCCATGCGCCTGAAGCGCGAGGACGTGCTCGGCCGTCACTGCCACGAGGTTTTTCACGGCCTGCACGCGGCCTGTCCCGACTGTCCTCTGGGCGAGGCGCACGCAGGCACGGGGGTGCGCGTGCGCGCGTCCCTGCCGGACGAGGAGGCGCTGCTCGGCATGCCTTTCCTGGCGTACAGCGCGCCGATCCTCGACGCGCAGGGCGCGGTCTGGGGCCATATCGAATGCCTCATGGACGTGAGCCGGCAAAGGGAGGCGGAACGCCAGCTCGAAACGGCCAAGGAGGCCGCCGAGGAGGCCAACCGCGCCAAGTCGGATTTTCTGGCCAAGATGAGCCACGACATCCGCACGCCGCTCAATTCCATCATCGGCCTGACCGACATCAGCCTGCAATCGCGGCTGTCGCCGGAGATTCGCGAGCACCTGGAAAACGTGCTCGAAGCGGCCAGGGGCCTGCTGGACCTGGTCGGCGACCTGCTGGATTTTTCCCGTGCCGAGGCCAAGAGCCTGACCCTTCGCGACGAGCATTTCTCCCTGTCCGGGCTGCTTGCGGCCGTGGTGCGCGCGTTTGCGCCCCAGGCCCGGGACAAGGGCCTGCGCCTGCGTCTTTTGCCCGACCGCGCCTGTCCCGCCGTGGTCCGGGGCGACCCGGCCCGGCTGCGTCAGGTGCTGGCCAACCTTGTCGGCAATGCCGTGAAGTTCACGGAGAAAGGCGGCGTGACCCTGCGCGCGCGTCCCGTCGCGCCGCCGCCGGACCACGCCGGCGCAGCCGATTGGCTGGAATTCACCGTGACCGACACGGGCCCCGGCATCCCTCCCGAGGCCCTGCCCTCCATTTTCGAGCCCTACCGACAGGGCAGCGGCGAGATCACGGCCCGCTTCGGCGGCTCGGGACTGGGGCTGGCGATCTGCCGGCAGATGGCGGAGCTCATGGGCGGCGGCGTCGGCGTGGAAAGCACGCCGGGGCAGGGCAGCGTCTTCACGTTTCGCGCGCCCCTGCCGCCCGGGGACAGGGCCCTGGCCAAGCCCGCGCGTCAGGGTGCGCGCAGCCTCGACGCGCTGCGCCGGGAGCAGCGTCCCATGCGGTTGCTCCTTGCCGAGGACAATCCCATGAACGTGCGGTTGGCCCGCGTCCTGCTCGCGCGGCTCGGGCACACGCTGACCGTGGCCGGTTCCGGGCGCGAGGCCCTGGCGCGCCTGTCCGCAGAACCCTTCGACGCCGTGCTCATGGACGTGGAAATGCCGGAGATGGACGGACTGGAGGCCACGCGCCGCATCCGCACGGGCGAGGCCGGGGAGGCGCGGCGCGACGTGCCTGTCGTGGCCTTGACCGCCCACGCCCTGTCCGCGTTTCGCGAGCGCTGCCGCCAGGCCGGAGTGGACGCGTTCGTGGCCAAACCCGTGGATTTCGGCGAACTGGCCGACGTGCTGCGCGCCCTTGCCTCGCGTCGGCAAGCGGGGGAAGCGGCCGTGTCCGATCCGGTGCGCCGGGACGAGGCAATGGCCCGTCTCGACGACGACGGGGAGCTTTACGAAGAGTTGTGCCGGATTTTCCGGGATGAAATGCCGCAATACGGCAGTCGCCTGGAAACGGCCCTGGCCGGGGACGACCTCCCGGGCCTCGCGGCGACGGCGCATTCCGTCAAGAACAGCTGCGGGGCCATCGGCGCGGAAGGCTGCCGGCTGCTGGCCGAGGAGGTCTCCTCCCTGGCCGCGTCCGGGACGAGGGACGGGCTGGCGCGGGCCGTGGACGCGCTCATCCGGGAACTGGCGCGCGTGGCCGCCGCCCTGGCGTCGTGAGCGGAACCGCCGGGAGACGCGGCGCGGCATTGGCCTCCCGGGACGATTTCCGGTATCTGCTTGCCACGCCCGCGCGGCCGCATGCGGCCGCCGGTCGCCATCGCCCCACACCTCAAACGCCAGGAGCAGCCCATGCCCGTTACCGTCGTCGATCATCCCCTGGTGCGCCACAAACTCGGCCATCTGCGCGAAAACGGCCGCACCACAAAGGAATTCCGCGAACTGGCCGGCGAGATCGCCCGCCTGCTGACCTACGAGGCCACCAAATCCCTGCCCACCGAAAAGGTGACCATCAACGGCTGGGCCGGTCCCGTGGAAGTGGACCGCATCGTGGGCAAGAAGATCACGGTCGTGCCCATCCTGCGGGCCGGGCTCGGCATGATGGACGGGGTGCTGGACATGATTCCCGGAGCCAAGGTCAGCGTGGTCGGCATGTACCGCAACGAGGAGACACTCGAACCGGTGCGTTACTACGTCAAGCTGGCCAAGAAGATCCACAAGCGTCGCGCCATGATCCTCGATCCCATGCTGGCCACGGGCGGCACGCTCATCGCCACCATCGAACTGCTCAAGGAAGCGGGCTGCCGCAACATCATGGGCCTGTTCCTGGTCTGCGCCCCGGAGGGCCTGGAGCGTCTGGCGCGCGAGCATCCGGACGTGGCCGTCTATACCGCCGCCATCGACGAGCGCCTCAACGAGCAGGGCTACATCCTGCCCGGCCTCGGCGACGCCGGCGACAAGATTTTCGGCACGAAATAACGCGGCCGGGGCGTCACGCCCCCGGCCGCGCGTCTTCCAATCGCCGCCTCCCGCCCCGGCCGCGCCGCGCGCGTGCGGTCCTGGATGCCGGAGCGTTGGCCTACGGTAGAATGCGCCCCTGGTTTCCGAGGACGCACAGCGAAAACCCTCCGCCGCATCGGCGAACTGAAGAGGCGATACGTTTCCAACTACGCCTTGAAAGCGGTCAAACCGGAAGGAACCCCCATGGATAAAGTCCAGGCCGTGGCCGGGATCGGCCTTTTTTCCGGGCTCGGCCAACGCGAAGTCGCCGCCCTGGCCGGCGTGGCCGAAACGCGGCGCTACGCCCGGGGCGAAGACATCTTCTTCGCCGGCGAACCCGCCCAGGGATTTTTCTCCGTGGTCACGGGCAAGGTGCGCATCTACCAGAATTCGCTTTCCGGCAAGGAACACATCATCCACGTGTTCGGCCCGGGCGAAGTGTTTGCCGAAGTCGCCGTCTTCTCCGGCAGCGCCTACCCCGCCAACGCACAGGCCCTGGAAGACGGCGAATACCTTTTCTTCCCGCGACAGCGCTTCCGCAAACTTCTTGCCGAAGAACCCGACCTGGCCATGGATATGCTCGGCCTGCTCTCCATCCGGCTGCGCCAACTGGTGCGCAAACTCGAAGACCTGAGTCTGCGCGAAGTGCCCGCGCGCCTCGCCGCCCACCTGCTGCTCCTGCAAGCCCAAAGCAAGAAAAAGCGCCTCACCCTGGACCTGCCCAAAGGACAACTCGCCGCCTACCTCGGCACCATCCCCGAAACCCTCTCCCGCGTACTGCGCCGCTTCAGCGACGACGGTCTCATCGCCCTGTCCGGCAATACCCTGGAAATCCTCGACCCCGCCCGGCTGGAGAACCAGGCCGGCGTCGCGATCGGAGACGGGGAGACGGCATGGGGGAAGGGAAAGGCGTAAGTGGTGAGAGGTGAAGGGGAGAAGAGGATGATGCCTCCGGCGGCCAGGAGGGGATGATCCCCTCCTGGACCTCCCCGACGGGGGATCGGCAAGCGGGAGGGAGAACGGTCGGCGGGCGGGGCAGTGGACCATGTGGTCGGGGAAATGAGGGCAACCCGCAAGCCGCAAAGCCGGCCAGCACGTTGCCCTCATTTTCCCGACCACGGGCGCCAGCGGCGAAGCGCCGCATTCTATGAAATTAGGTCAGCAAAATTCCTTCAAACTCGCCCGGAAAGGGCGACGGCCCCCTCTTCGTTCCGCCTGCCCCCGCCCATCCGGTGACCGCAGCCTCCCCCGCGCCACCGCGCTGGACGGGGGGACCGGGGGGAGTCACTCCCCCCGGCGGGTGCAGGGCAGAGCCCTGCCAGGGTCTGGGACAGCATCCCCGCGGGGTCTGGGGCGGAGCCCCAGCTCGCAGCGGCAGCACGTAGCTTGCTGCGCTTGCGTCATCTGTCCTGTCTCCGGTACCCAACTCCCATGCAGCATGATCTTCCTTCCAGCCCGCCGCGCGGGTTGCTGGTGGCGGGCACACGCAGCGGCTGCGGCAAGACGTCGGTGGCGTTGGGACTGATGCGGGCATTGGCGCGGCGCGGGCTGCGGGTGCAGGCGTTCAAGGCCGGGCCGGATTTCATCGATCCGGGGCATCATGCCCTGGCCACGGGCGCGCCGAGCCACAATCTGGACGATTGGATGTGCGGGACGGCGGGGACGCGGCGGATTTTCGCGCGTTATGCGGCCGGGGCCGACGTGGTGGTGGTCGAGGGCGTGATGGGCCTTTTCGACGGTTATGCGGCCACGGATGTGGCGGGCAGTTCGGCGTCGTTGTCGCGGCTGTTGGGGCTGCCGGTGCTGCTTGTCGCCGATGTGGCGTCCATGGCCCGGTCGGCGGCGGCGTTGGTGTCGGGGTATCTGTCTTTCGAGCCGGATTTGGATTTCTGCGGCGTGGTCTGCAACAATGCCGGCAGCGAGTCCCATGCGGCGCTTATGTGCGAGGTCATGGCCGCTTCGTTGCCGGGGACGCGTCTGTGGGGCGTTCTGCCCCGGCGCGCCGAGCTGGCGATGCCGTCGCGCCATCTGGGGCTGGTTACGGCCGGCGACGACGCGCAGGCGCTTGCCCGCCTCGACGCCCTTGCCGACTGGCTCGAATCCTCTCTTGATCTCGACGCGCTCCTTGCCGCTCTCCCCCCCCTCCCCCCATCCAGGGGGTCCGGGGGGGATGATCCCCCCCGGCGGGAGAGTCCAGAGGGGGCGGCGCCCCCTCTGGCCGCCGGAGGCATACGCCTGGGCGTGGCCAGGGATGCGGCGTTTTGTTTTTATTATGCCGAGAACCTGCGCCTGTTCGAGGCGGCGGGGCTGACACTGGTGCCGTTTTCGCCGCTTGAGGATGCGGCGTTGCCGCCGGGGCTGGACGGGCTCTATTTCGGCGGCGGCTATCCGGAGCTTTCTGCCGCCGCGCTTGCGGCCAACGCGGGCATGCTGGCCGGGGTACGCGCCTTTTGCGGGTCGGGGCGGCCGGTTTTGGCCGAGTGCGGCGGGTTCATGTACCTCATGGAAACGCTGACGGACCTTGCGGGCGTCGAACATGCCATGGCCGGTGTGTTCCCTTTCCGGGCGGCGATGGGCGAGCGGTTCGCGGCGCTCGGTTACCGGCAGATCACGACCCGGGCCGCGACGCTTTTGGGGCCGGCGGGCACGCGGCTTCGCGGCCACGAGTTCCATTATTCCCGCATCGTGGGCGAGACCGGAACCGTGTCCGGCGTGTATGCGGCGACCGGCCGCAAGGGGCCGATCGAGGGCCGGCACGGGTTCTTGTCGGGCGGCACGCTCGGCAGCTACGTGCATGTGCATTTCGCGAGCAATCCGCAGGCGGCGGTTCATTTCGCCGCAGCCTGCCGGGAGGCGCGATGACGCCCGGCAAGCCCCTGCGCGAGGGCTTCACCACGGGCACGGCCGCGGCCGGCGCGGCCAAGGCGGCGGCGCTATTGCTTCTTTGCGGCCTGGAGGTCGCTTCCGTGGACGTGCCGCTTCCCGGCGGCGGGCGGCTGACGGTGCCGGTGGCTGTGGTGCGGCCCGAGGGCGGAGGCGTTTTCGCCGTTGTGATCAAGGACGGCGGCGACGACCCGGACGTGACGCATGGCGCGCGCATCGGCTGTTTCGTGGAGCGCTTGCCGCAGGGTGTGCCGGGCGAGGTCGCCGTCGCGGGCGGGGAGGGCGTGGGCCGCGTGACGCTGCCGGGGTTGCCGGTGGCGGTGGGGGAGCCGGCGATCAATCCCGCGCCCCGGGCGCAGATTGCTGCTGCCGTGGCCGAGGCGGCGGCCTTGGCCTCTTCCGATGGCGCGCTTCGCGCCGAGGTGCGCGTGGCGGGCGGCGAGGAAATGGCGCGAAAGACCCTCAATCCGCGCCTGGGCATCGTCGGCGGCATCTCGATCCTTGGCGCGTCGGGCATCGTGCGGCCGTTCAGCCACGCGGCCTGGGAGGCGTCCATCGTCGAGGCCCTGGACGTGGCCCGGGCGCTCGGGCATGAGGCCGTGGGCTTTTCCACGGGCCGGCGCAGCGAGGCGCTCCTGCGCGCGCATCTGCCGCAGCTTCCCGAAACGGCCTGCGTGCAGGCGGCGGATTTCTTCGCTTTCGCCCTGGGCGCGGCGGCCGGGCGGGGCTTTCGCGAGATTTTCTACGCCGCCTATCCGGGCAAGTGCGTCAAGATGGCGCAGGGGCTGGCCAACACCCATGCCCACCACGCCGATACGGATTTTTCCGCCCTGGCCGGCTGGTGTCGGGAGGCGGGTTGGCCCGGGGACGTCTGCGCGCAGGCAGGCAGAGCCAACACCGCCCGCCACGCCTTCGAGATGGCCCCGGGCGCGCGGGAGAAGACGGCCCTGGCGACGGTGCTCGCCGCCGCCGCAATGCCCCACATGCGCCGTTTCGCCGGTCCGGAACCGGCGCTCACGCTTTGCGTCTTCGATTTCGACGGCGCTTTGCTCGTTACGAAATCGTCGCCCCCACCGGCTCGTGGCGGATGACGACAATGCCTCGCGTCCACCAGCGCGCCATGGAGCGCAGCACCCAGGGGATGGGGACGATGAGCAGGAAGCCGACGAGCCACAGCACGGTGTGCCCGAGCAGGCTCCAGCCGGAACCCGTGAAGCCCACGTTCCAGCCGTCGCCTTCCGTGTTGCGGCAGATCCAGCGCATCATGGCCGTGGCCACGAAGGCCCAGCCGATGACCGTGAAGATGGCGACCGTGAAAAGCAGCACCCAGCCGAGAAACGGCGCATAGCGCCCGCTGAAGCGGGGCGATCCGCCGGGCGTCAGGCGGATGTTGCCGATGGTCCAGCGGTAGATGGCCAGTTTGACCGCCGCATCCAGGGGAATCAGCGCCACGGCGAGCACGAACTGGGCCGCCGAAGCCTTGTTGCCGTGCGGCATGCCGGCCGTGGCCAGACTGGGCAACAGGGCGAGAAAGGCGGCCGCGGCGAAAAGCGGCCAGATTTTCCCGGCCCGGCCCGTGAAGTCCGCCCGAGTGCCGTCGGAGAAGCGCACGGCGGCGCACCACCAGCCAAGGGCGGCCACCGCCCCCCAGGCCGCGGGGATGACGAAGACGGACAGGACCATGCACAGCAGGGCGTAGCCCAGGCTGGCCATGGCTCCGCCGGTGAAGGTCAGGGCGACGGTGCGGTTCTCCTCCATGCTCCCTCCCGATATGCTGGGCTTCCATTTTCTGACCCGGTTGTGAAAAAAGAGCAAGCATTGCCGCAGTTCTTTTGACCGCGGCCCGCGTCGAGGGTACAGGGGGGCAAACGATCGGCGAGGAGTGTCGGTGACGGATCATCCCATCTGCGTGGTCGGCTGCGGCATCGGCGCGCCATGGCTGGCCCCGCCGGCGGCAGCGGCCGTAGCCGGGGCGGATGTCCTGGTTGGCGGGCGGCGGCTGCTCGAAGCGTTTGCGGACCACGCCGGCGCGCGCATCCCCATCGCCGGGCCGCTTTCCGCCGTGTGCGAGGCCATGGCGGACGCCGTGACGGCCGGGCGCGCCGTCGCGGTCCTGGCCGACGGCGATCCGCTCTTTTTCGGCATCGGCCGCCTCCTTCTCGAGCGTTTCGGCGCGGACCGGCTGGCCTTTTTCCCCGGCGTCACGGCCGTGGCCGCCGCCTGCGCGCGGCTCGGGCGCGCGTGGCACGACCTGCCGGCGGTGTCGCTCCACGGCCGGGGCGACATGCTTCCGCTTTTCGCCGCGTTGTGCCGGGCCGACGCGGTTGCGGTCTATACAGATGCGGTGAATACCCCGAGCGTCATCGCCGCACGGCTGCGCGAGCGCGGCGGCGACGCCTTCGTGCTGCATGTGTGCGAAGATATGGGCCTGCCCAGGGAACGGCTGCGGCGGCTCACCCTGGCCGCGGCCACGGCCCTGACGTTTTCGCCGCTCAACCTCGTGGTCGTCGAGCGCGTGCGGCCCGTGGACGTGCCGCTTTCCCTCGGCATGGAAGACGACGCGCTTTTGCGCCAGGACCGCGTGTTCACCAAAAAGTCCGTGCGGGCCGTGTCCCTGGCCGCCCTGGCCCCGCGTGCCGGGGATGTGGTCTGGGACGTCGGGACCGGCACCGGGGCCGTGGCGCTGGAGGCGTCGCTGCTCACTGGCGGCGGGCCTGTTTTCGCCATCGAACGCGACCACGTCCGGGCGAGCCTGCTTGCCGAGAACATCCGCCGCACCGGCGCGCTCACCGTCACGCCCGTGTGCGGCGAAGCCCCGGACGCGCTCGCGGACCTGCCGGCCCCGGGCCGCGTGTTCGTCGGCGGCGGCATGACCGGCCGCCGCGACCTGCTGCCGTGGTTGTGCCAGCGCCTGCTCCCCGGCGGCCGCATCGTGGTCAACTGCGTGCTGCTCGGATCCCTGCAACGGGCCCTTGCCGATTTCGAAGCCGCCGGCCTGGCCGCGACCCTGACCCAGCTCCAGGCCGCCACGGCCACGCCGCTGGCCGGCGACCTGCGTCTTTGCGGCGAAAATCCCGTGGCCATCCTCGCCGCCGCCAAGGAGGAATCCCATGCCTGAAGCGCTCTTTCCAAACGGCGGCGTGGCCTTCGTCGGCGCAGGTCCCGGCGACCCGGAACTGCTCACGGTCAAGGCCGCGCGCCTCATCGGCCAGGCCGACCTCGTGCTCTACGCCGGTTCCCTCGTGCCCCAGGGCGTCGTCGCCCTGGCCCGCGACGGGGCGCAGGTGGTGGATTCTTCCCCCTTAAGCCTCGATGAAACCCACGCGCTGCTCGTCGCCACGGTGCGGCAAGGCGGCCTCGCCGCCCGCGTGCACACCGGCGATCCGTCCCTCTACGGTGCGGTGTCCGAACAGATCCGGCTGCTCGTCGCGGACGGCATCCCCTACATGGTCGTCCCCGGCGTGACCTCCGCCGCCGCGGCCGCCGCCGCGTTCGGCGTCAGCTTCACCGAACCCGAGGCGACCCAAACGCTCATCCTCACCCGGCAGGCCGGGCGCACGCCCATGCCACCGGGCGAGTCCCTGGCCGAACTCGCCCGGCACGGCGCATCCATGGCCGTCTACCTTTCCGCCGGCGACCCCGAAGGCGTGGCCCAAGCGCTCGTCGAAGGCGGCCTGCCCGGCGACACGCCCGTGGCCGTGGCCCACCGCATGGGCTGGCCCGGCGAGAAACGCCGCCTCGCCACCATCGATACTCTGGCTCAAACCGTACGCGCGGAAGGCATGGACCGGCAGACCGTCTTCCTCGTGCTGCCGGGACTCGGCCGGGGCACGGCATCCAAACTGTACGATCCGTCCTTCGGCCACGGCTTCCGCCCGGCTCGGGAGGACGACTAAAGGAGGATTCATGGAGACGTTCGAAGTCCACACCTCCCGCCGCGAGGAACTCATCCGCGTTACCAGCGCGCTCCAGGAACTGGTGGACGCCAAAGGCTGGCGCGACGGAGCCCTCGTCGTCTACTGCCCGCACACCACCGCCGCCCTCACCATCAACGAAGCCGCCGACCCGGACGTCGCCGCCGATCTCGTCATGGCGCTCTCCCGACTGCTGCCCCGCGAAGGCGGCTACAAACACGTCGAAGGCAACAGCGACTCCCACGTCAAAACCACCCTCGTCGGCCCCTCCCAGATGCTCATCGTCTCCGGCGGCCGTATTCAGCTCGGCACCTGGCAAGGCGTGTTCCTGTGCGAATGGGACGGCCCCCGCAATCGCAAGATATGGGCGCAGTGGCTCGGGCAGTGAGCGAATGAGCCAATGAGTGAAAGGCGAAGAGGAAGATGCCTCCGGCGGCCAGGAGGGGATGATCCCCTCCTGGACCTCCCCGACGGGGGAGTGGCAAGCGGCTGGGAGGACGGTCGATGGGCGGGGTGTCGGGGTCTGCGGTCGCGGAAATGGGGCGGCCCCGCAGGCCGCAAAGCCGGCCAGCACGGCAGCCCCATTTCCGCGACCACGGGCGCCAGCGGCGAAGCGCCGCATCTTGAGAAGATTCCTTTAAGGTGTTTTGCCTCGTAAGAGGCTTTCAAAGTAAAATTCCTTCAAACTCGCCCCACAGGGGCGACGGGCCAGCGAGGCCGGAATTTGGCCGGCGAGCCTGGAGCGCAGCGACGGCATCGCAGGGCGAATTCCGGCCTCGCCGACGCACTCCCGCGAACGACCACACTTCCACCCGCTTACCACTCCCCCCGCTCAGGGGGTCCGGGGGGGATGATCCCCCCCGGCCGCCGGAGGCATCTTCCTCTTCCTTCTTCTCTCCCCGACCGCCTTAGAACAGATACCCGTACGTCGAAGCCAGCTTGTCGGTCTTGCCGAGCAGCATTTCGGCGGTCTGGTCGATGTCGGCGCTGTCCACGATGCCGGCTTCGGAGGTGAGGAAGTATTTGAGCGCGCCTTCCTTGGAGGAGAAGAGCCAACTGACGGAGTAGATGGAACTGAGGCCCGAGCGGCCGGGGAATTCTTCCTTGGTTTTGAGCACGAGGACGATTTTTTTCTCGTCCTTGCCCGTGGGCTGCATGAGCGACGAGCGGCCGAGCAGTTCCTTGAGGCGGTAGGCCAGGCGCGTGCCCACGGCGTCGTTGTCGTCGTGTTCGATGGCCACGGGGGTCTTGCGGGCGTCATCGGTTTTTTTGCCGCCGGCATCGGCCGGCGCGGGAGCGGCCTGGGGGGCGGGGGCCTTGGCCTGGGCCGCGGCGGAAGCGGCCACGGCCAGCGTCAGGGCCAGGGCCAGCGACAGGGCGCGGAAAAACGTCTGCATGGCGGGCTCCTCCTGAATAAGATGCTTGTTTTTCGGCTTAATCCACGGGGAGCGACATTGGCAAGTCGCGACGGAATCCGTTTGGACGCAAAGATCGTTCGGCGGGCGATTTGCTTGTAGTTGGCAATAATTATGATGATCCGATTGTGCAAAGGCGCGCCATGCCGTATGCAGTCGGGTTATTGTCCGAAGATTCGTTGCCACAACTTCGCCCGGAGGTCCCATGCCCTTTGTTTCCCTGCTGATCGCCGTTTGGTCGTTGCTTGCTTTCGCGCCTTGCGCCCTGGCTGCCGAGCCCATCCGCATCGGCGCGATCGTGTCCGCGACGGGGCCGGCCGCGTTTCTGGGCGAGCCCGAGAAGAACACGCTGGCCATGCAGGCCGAGGCCATAAACACCGCGGGCGGGTTGCTCGGCCGGCCGGTGGAAGTGATCGTGCTCGACGACGAGACGGACGTGAACAAGGCGGTGTTGGCGGCGGACAGGCTGCTGAAAAAAGAGAACGTCGTGGCGGTGGTGGGACCGACGGTGTCGGGCAACACGCTGGCGGTTGCGCCAAAGTTCGTGTCCACGCGGGTGCCGCTCGTGTCCTGCGCGGCGGCGGAGAAGATCGTCAAGCCCGTGAGTCCCTGGGTGTTCAAGACGGCCCAGTCCGACCGGCTGGCCGTGGCGCGCATCCTGTCCCACGCCAGGAAGCAGGGGTATAACAAGCTCGCCATCCTCACCGTGTCCGACGGCTACGGCCAGGCCGGGCGCGAGGTGCTCAAGGAGCTCATTCCGGCCGGCGGATTCACGCTCGTGGCCGACGAGGTCTACGGCCCCAAGGACACGGACATGGCCGCGCAGCTGACCAAGATCAAGGGCGCTTCCCCGGACGCGGTCATTTGCTGGGGCACCAACCCCGGCCCGGCCGTGGTGGCGAAAAACCGGGTGCAGCTCGGCATGGCCACGCCGCTGTACATGAGCCATGGCGTGGCGAGCAAAAAGTTCCTCGAGTTGGCCGGCGAGGCGGCCGAGGGGCTGCTGTTGCCGGCGGGCAAGCTGACCGTCTTTGCCCAGCTGCCCGATAGCGATCCGCAGAAAGAGCCGCTCTCTGCCTATGCCAAGGCCTATGAGGCGCGGTTCGGCGTGCCGGCGTCTGCGTTCGGCGGTTACGCCTACGACGGGCTCATGCTCGTGGCCCGGGCCGTGGCCGATGCGGGCGACGCCTCGCCGGCGGCGATCCGCGACGGCCTGGAGAAGATCAAGGGTTTTGCCGGCATCACGGGCGTATTCGCCTTTTCGTCCGAGGACCACAACGGCCTTTCGGCGGACGCGTTCGTCATGGTCGCCGTCTCGGGCGGCGACTTCAAGCTGCTGCCCGGCGAGTAGCGCGTATGCGCCGCGACAAACGGCGTATCCGCGCCGTTTTGCGGTTCCCATCATGCCCGTTTTCGACTATGGGAGCGGGACGCGAAACGAAGAGACGACTTCCCTCGCGGGAATGTCCATCAAGGAGCCCGTCATGCGACTGCACGCCGCTGTTCTCGCTTTTTGCGCTTTGATGCTTGCCGCCTCCGCCGCTTTGGCCGCCGATCCCGTGCGCCTGGGCGCGGTGCTGTCCGTCACCGGGCCGGCCTCGTTTCTGGGCGAGCCCGAGAAGAACACCATCCAGATGGAAGTGGACAAGATCAACGCCGCCGGCGGCGTGCTCGGCCGGCCGCTCGAGGTCGTCATCCTCGACGACGAGACCGACGTGAACAAGGCCGTGCTCGCCACGGACCGGCTGCTCAAAAAGGAGCGCGTGTCGGCCATCCTCGGCCCCACCACCTCGGGCAACTCCCTGGCCGTGATGGGCAAGGCCGCCGCGGCCAAGGTGCCGCTCATTTCCTGCTCCGCCGCGGAGAAGATCACCAAACCGGTCAATCCGTTCGTATTCAAGGTCGCGCCGTCCGACCGTCTGGCCGTGGCGCGCATCCTGTCCCACGCCAAGAAGCAGGGGTA
Organism: Pseudomonadota bacterium; assembly: GCA_023399375.1. GTDB lineage: Bacteria > Desulfobacterota > Desulfovibrionia > Desulfovibrionales > Desulfovibrionaceae > Solidesulfovibrio. The sequence continues at coordinate 14,356 of JAEWPX010000055.1, forward strand.
CAAAAAGCTCGCCGTCCTCACCGTGTCCGACGGCTTCGGCCAGGCCGGCCGCGAGGTGCTCAAGGAGCTTATCCCGGCCGACGGTTTCGAGCTCGTGGCCGACGAGGTGTTCGGCCCCAAGGACACGGACATGACCGCCCAGCTGACCAAGATCCAGGGTGCTTCCCCGGACGCGGTCATCTGCTGGGGCACCAACCCCGGCCCGGCCGTGGTGGCGAAAAACCGGGTGCAGCTCGGCATGAAGACGCCGCTTTACATGAGCCACGGCGTGGCCAGCAAAAAGTTCATCGAGCTGGCCGGCGACGCCGCCGAGGGACTGCTCCTGCCCGCCGGCAAGATCACCGCGGCCGACAAGCTCCCGGACAGCGATCCTGAAAAGGCCCAGCTCGTGGCCTACACCAAGTCCTACGGCGAAAAGTTCAACGCGCCGGTCTCGACTTTCGGCGGTCACGGCTACGATTCGTTGCATCTGGCGGTCAAGGCCATGACCGACGCCGGCTCGGACAAGCCCCAGGCCATCCGCGACGCCCTGGAAAAGACCAAGGCCTTTCCCGGCATCGGCGGCATCTTCACCTATTCGCCCGAGGACCATGCCGGTCTCGGTCCCGACGCCTTCATCATGCTGCGCATTGAAAAGGGCGACTGGGTCATCGTCGGCGACTGATGTTTTCCGGCGCGCCGCAATACCTCGTATCCGGACTCACCCAGGGGGCGGCCTACGGGCTGATCGGGCTCGGGTTCACGATGATCTTCAACACCACGGGTATCATCAACTTCGCCCAGGGCGAGTTCGTGATGCTCGGGGGCATGCTCGCCGTATGGTTCGCCGGCACGGGCATGCCGCTCATCGCGGCCGTGCTGTGCGCCTGCCTCGCCACGGCCGTGGTCGGCGCGCTCATGGAGCGCCTGACCATCCGGCCGCTCGCCGGCGCGCCGGCCATCAACGCCGTCATCATCACCATCGGCGTCTCGATCCTGCTGCGCGGCGGAGCCATGCTCGCCTTCGGCAAGGACACCGCCGCGCTGCCGGCCTTCACGGGGGTCAAGCCGATCATGGCCCTGGGTGCGGCCATCCAGCCGCAAAGCCTGTGGGTGCTGGCCGTGACGCTGGCGCTGCTCGCGGCGCTCAAGCTCTTTTTCTCCGCCACCATCCAGGGCAAGGCCATGCTCGCCTGCGCCTGCCAGAAAAAGGCCGCGAGCCTCGTCGGCATCTCCGTGGCCCGCATGGCGCTGCTTTCCTTCGGCATAAGCGGCCTGATCGGCGCGGCCGCCGGAGCCATCCTCGCGCCCATCACCATGACCGCCTACGACGTCGGCATGATGCTCGGGCTCAAGGGGTTCGCCGCCTGCATCCTGGGCGGGCTCGGCAACCCCTTCGGCGCGGCCGCCGGCGGACTCATCCTCGGCGTGCTCGAAGCCTTCGGCGCAGGCTACGTCGCCTCGGGCTACAAGGACGCCTTCGCCTTCATCGTCCTTTTGCTGCTGCTGTTCGTCAAACCCTCGGGGCTTTTCGGCAAGGCCGGGGTGGAGCGCGTATGAAGCCGGCGTTTCTCGGCAAAAACGCCGTCCAGGCCGGGGTGTTCCTCCTGGCGCTCCTGGCCGTGCCCTATCTTCTGCCCAACGAGTATTACCTGAGCATCTGCATCCTGGGCTGCCTCAGCGCCGTCATCGCCGTGGGGCTTAACCTGCTCATGGGTTATGCCGGCCAGATATCGCTCGGCCACGCGGCCTTTTACGGCATGGCCGCCTACGCCACGGCCATCGCCACCACGCGCTTTTCCCTGCCCATCCCCGTGGGCATGGCCCTCGGCGTGCTCCTGTCCGTGGCCGTGGCCTGGATCGTGGCCGCGCCCACGCTCAAGCTCAAGGGCCATTACCTGGCCATGGCCACGCTGGGATTCGGCATCATCGTCTCCATCGTCTTCAACGAGGCCGTGGACGTAACGGGCGGCCCCTCGGGCTACGTCGGCATCCCGCGCCTCTCGCTCGCCGGCTACGATTTCGATTCCGACCTCTCCTACTACAACCTCATGGCCGTGGTGCTCGCGCTCGTGGTGCTCCTGTCGCTCAACCTCATGAAATCGCGCACCGGCCGGGCGCTTCGCGCGCTGCACGTCAGCGAAAAGGCCGCCGCGAGCCTCGGCGTCGACATTGCCGCGCACAAGCGCTTCGTCTTCGTGCTCTCCGCGGGACTGGCCGGCCTCGCCGGCGTGCTCTACGCCCACTACCTGAGCTTCATCGCCCCGGCCTCCTTCGGCTTCTCCTTCTCCGTGCAGCTCGTGGTCATGGTCGTTCTCGGCGGCATGGCCAGTATATGGGGATCGGTGGCCGGCGCGTTTTTCCTCACGGCCCTGCCCGAGGCCCTGCGCGAATTCGAAGACATCGACATCCTCGTCTACGGCGCGATTCTGGTGCTTACCATCATGTTCCTGCCGGACGGCCTCGCCGGGGGCCTTTCCCGCCTGTCCCGCCGGTTGCGGCGCGGAGGCCGGTCATGACCGCCACAGGCCAGGCTCCGCTGGCCCCTTTGCCCCTGTTGCTTGACGTCGCGGGCGTCACCGTGCGCTTCGGCGGCATCCATGCCTTGACCGAAGCCGATTTCGCCATCCCCGCCGGCACCGTCACCTCGCTCATCGGCCCAAACGGCGCGGGCAAGACCACGATGCTAAACGCCATCACCGGCATGGTCCCCGTGGCCGCCGGCGCGATCCGCCTCGGCGGCGAAGACCTGACCGGCCTGCCCCCCCATCGCCGGGCCGCGGCAGGCGTCGTGCGCACCTTTCAGAACCTCGAAGTCTTCACCTCGCTCTCGGTCCTCGAAAACGTCATGGCCGGCCGCCACAACCATACGCGCTACTCCATCCTCGCCAGCCTCCTGCGCACGCCGGGCTTCCGCCGCGCCGAAGCCGCATGCCGGAAACGCGCCATGGACTGCCTCGATTTCGTGGGCCTTGCCGACACGGCCGACGCCCCGGCCGGCGATCTGCCCTACGGCAGCCAGCGCCTGCTCGAAATGGCCCGTGCCCTCGCCGCCGATCCGCAACTGCTGCTCCTCGACGAACCGGCCGCCGGCCTCAACTCCAAGGAGACCGCGCGCCTGGGCGACTGCATCATGGCCGTGCGCGACAAACTCGGCGTCACGATCGGCCTCGTCGAACACGACATGGACCTCGTCATGCACGTCAGCGACTGCGTCACGGTCCTCAACTTCGGCCACCCCCTGGCCTCGGGCACGCCCGAAGAAGTCCAGGCCGACCCCGAGGTGGTGCGGGCGTATTTGGGCGAGGATGAGTAGAGGGAAAGATTAAGAGGAAGATGCCTCCGGCGGCCAGGAGGGGGTGACCCCCTCCTGGACCTCCTCGATGGGGGAGGCGGGAGGAGGGAAGGTGGTTGGAGATGTCATCGTGGGCGGGAGTGCGTCGGCGAGGCCGGAATTTGGCCGGCGATGCCGTCGCTGCGCTCCTGGCTCGCCGGCCAAATTC
>JAEWPX010000170.1 GCA_023399375.1 Pseudomonadota bacterium
GAATAGCCCGGCCGGAAACCCCGGCCGGAAGCCGTTGACCCCAGCTCCGCATGCCCGAGGAAAAATACATCATCGTGGGCGATGTCGTCCGTGCCCACGGCATCCGGGGGGAAGTCTGCATCGACAGTCATGCCGACTCCCCCTCGTATTTCGCGCGAGGCGCCGTGCTGCGTCTGTCGCCCCCGCAGGCCCCGGCGCGCGGCCGTGACTTCTCCGTGCGCGCCGCACGCATCCATAAAGAGCGCTTTCTTGTCACCTTCGACGGCGTTGCGGACCGCAACGCCGCCGAGGCCCTGCGCGGCCTTGCCGTGTGCGTGCCCGCCGCAAGGCTCGACCCGCCCGATCCCGACGAGGTCTTCCTGCACGAACTGCTCGGCCTGCGCGTGCGCCTGGCTGCGGCCGCGCCGACCGATCCCGACTTCGGCGTCATCGACGACGTGCGCGACGCCGGGGGCGCGGAACTGTGGGTCATCCGCGACGCCGCTGGCAACGAGATCCTCTTCCCCGCCGCGGACGCCCTGGTCCCGGAAATTGACCTCGATGCGGGCTTCGTGGTCATCGACCCGCCGCCGGGGCTCCTCGAACTCTACCAGGGCGGCTGATTTCCTCCGCGTCGGCGACGCCGCGCGTTCTCCCTCCCTGCGCCGTCGGCGCAGCCTCCTAGCGGTGCGCCGCGCCGCCCGCGCTTCATGCCCTTACGCCAATGTTTTTTGAGCTTCGCCCGCATTGACGGACTCAAGGGAACGACAAGCTCCGCATTGTACGAACCGGTGGGGGGTAGCCCCTGGGATTGCGGAAAATCTGCTGGACGGCCACGGCATAGGCGCGCGAGGTCGACGCGGGCGCTCCTTCCTTCACGTCCGGATTGAAGTCGGCGGTCAGGATGGACAAGGTGTCGTTGCTGTTGCGAATGATATTAAATGTCTGAAATTGCTGGGGAAAGTCTTGCAGCGAGGAGGTTCCGATCTGCCAGGATCCCAGTTCCGGACGGGAGGCGTCGGGAGAGGCAAAAGCGGTAATGGCGTTGGTGTGCCGGTGTCTCGCGATCCAGGCAATGTGATTGGGATAGGTGTGGAGTATGGCGATCAGTTCCGGCTCGGAGATGGCGGCGGCGGCGTACCATCCGACCGGGGAGGTCGGCGGCTCGACGCCGATGGGAACATGGGCGGCGATGACCATGAGCCTGCCCGCAGCCTGCCCACGGTCCAGTTCGCCCACGAGCCAGTGAAGGCGCGCCTTGTCCACGAAGCCGGGGGAACTCGTCCGGGACAGGGGTTGGTCGATATCTTCTTCCCGCTGGGTGTCATCGATCACGATCACCGTCAGAGGGATATCCGACCGCGATTCGAAGCTGTAGCGGGCAAAGTTGTTCTCGACATCGGCCTGGCTGAACCCGTGACCGGCCGGAGTCGAGGTGGTGTGGAACAATTCGGCCATCCACTCCTTCGGCATCAGCGAGCGGCGGTTCGGATCGGCCACGACCTTAGGCGGGCTGGGGAAGTCCGCCACCGGACCCATGCCGACGATATCCCCGTAGGGCGTCCGGCCGTCGATGCCCCCTTGATAGGTCCCCCGGCTGTCAATGCCCTTGGGGTCAGTCAAAAAAATCGCCGAGATTGAGGACATGTTCGCCGGTATAGGCCTGCCGAAAATATTCGGTCGCCGGGAAGGAGTCGATGAAGAAATGGTCGTGGTTGCCGCGCGCCTGATACCAGAGGATGGACTTGTCCAGCCCGGCCGCCTGGAACGGTCTTTGGTAATCGATGCTGTCGGCGCCGACGTGCGCTCCGGAACTGGGGGTGATGGCCTTTCCGTCGAGGACGTCGAGATACCTGCGCAGTTCGTTGTACCGGGTATTGTTGCACGTATCTCCCAGGGAGATGCCGAAATCCAGGGGCTCCTGCTTGTAGATGGCGTTTATCGTCCGCACCGCCGCATCCAGGACCTGGGTCGTGTACAGCATGGCCGGGGAATAGACTGCGGAAATGCCGTGTTTGAGGCCAAGGGCGAAGAGCTGGGCCGGGCTTTCCTTGTCGGCGACATGGATTGCGTAGTTTCTCCCTTTGGTGCGGGTTGCACAAACATGCTCGCCTGGCCTTTGTATTACCAGCAACAGGGGCTGGGAAAAGCCGTCCTCGGCGGGTTCGATCCTTCGGCCAAAAAGTGCATGAAGCCCGACAAGCTGACCTTCGCGGTGCCGTTGGGCCTTTACAGGAAAATGCTGGCGGCCTTGCCCGAATCCATGCTCAATATGGACGGGGAGTGGAAGAACATCCGCAAGAAAATCGTCCACAGCGCAAAAGCCTGGGGGAAGAGGAATAGACCGGACTTTTGTTTGATAGCCTGACGTTGTCTTTTGGAGGAATCGGTTGCAAAGAAAAATTGTTACCCTATTTCTGGCAACCCCTTCCGTGTTTTTTCCATAGGCAATTGCATTCAGGCAGGCTTGGGATAAAAATCAGGACCGCCGCAGAAGAAGAGGTTGCGGCAGAGAACGAGATAGCGGCGCATGCCGCTGGGTGTGCGTAGCGTAACGAGGCTAATTGCCGCCGAAACTGCCAGCGAGCCTCGCCGATCCCTGGTCTTGCAAGCATACTCGGGGCGTACCGACCATGATGCATTTCAACTGGTCACCGCATTATGGACCATGCGTGCAGGACGCATGCGACGGTCAAAGCGCAGTCGCAGTCCGCCGCTCTTCCAGGCGGTCCAAAAGGCAGCGCCCCGCTCCGGCGAAGCGGGAGTGGGGCGCTTTCGTTGTCGTCGCGCGGGCGACGGCTAGGGCATTTCGTTGTAGGATTCGTAGACGTTGCCCACCAGCTTTTCCGAGGGCGTGAGCGTCTTGCCGCCCGGGGTCCATTTGGCCGGGCAGGCCTCGTTGGGGTTCGCGCGCAGGTAGACGTTGGCCTGACACTTGCGCACCAGTTCGTCGGCGTTGCGCCCGACGTTGTAGAAATTGACCTCCTTGGAGACCAGCACGCCGTCGGGGTTGATGATGAAGGTGCCGCGCAGGGCCAGCCCCGTCTCCTCGTCGTAGACGCCGAAATAGCGGGAAATCTGGCCGGTGGGGTCGGCCGCCATTTTGAAGCGCACGTTTTCCAGGAGCTTCTCGCTGTTGCGCCAGGCCAGGTGCGCGAACTCGGTGTCCGTGGACACGGAGAAGACCTCGAAGCCCATCTTGGCCAGCTCCTCGTGCTTGGTGGCCAGATCGGCCAGCTCCGTGGGGCAGACGAAGGTGAAGTCGGCCGGGTAGAAGACCAGGACGATCCATTTGCCGGCTTTCTTGATCTCCTCGGTGGACATCTCGCCGAAAAAGCCTTCCGTGGGATCATAGACCTTCATGGTGAAATCCACGGTTTCCTGGCCGACGGCGGCTTCCGTCACTTCGACGCAGCATTCTTCTTCGTATTCGTGATCGTGCATGGGTGAGACCTCGTTTTTTAAGGTTGCCGGGAAAACCCGGTGGGCTCATGGTAGCAGTGTATGGACCGCCCCTGGGCAAATTGCAAGGCGTCGCACAAACCTTGTCCCGTACGGCGTTCCCCCGGCGCGGCCGAAGACGGGGCGGAATACGTCCGGCCGCGCGCCTGCCGTCGTATGGACAAGCCCGGCCGGACCCGGTAGCTTCGCCGTATCCGGGGCATCCCCACAGGGAGGAAACATGGTCAAACCGGTCCGTTTGCGCCTTGCGACCCTTTTTGCCGCCATTGCGCTCGCCGTATGCGCCTGTCCGCGTCCGGCGTCGTCGCAGCAGGTCGATCCCTTCGGCGACTGCTGCATCGCCAGTGTGGTCATGACCGCCTACAACGCCTGGACCATCACCTGCGGCTCGTGCTCCGCCAATCCGGGCCAGTACCCTTTGACGCAGCCCGATCCGGCGAAGCTCGTCTACGTCGGCCCCGGCGGCGTGTCCGCGGGCAGCCCCTACGACACGGCCGTGGCCGTATGCAAATGCCCTTCCCAGGACGCCCGGCGTGCCAGGGAGAAGCAGATGCGCACCTTCGACGGCAATTGACGCCGCCTCGTGCCTGCCGCCTTTTGCGGCAGGCGGGGGTGCGCCGCGATGCGACCATCCCCGGGCGCAAGAGCAATATGAATCGTTTTGTCCGATATGACAATAGGAATGATTCCTATTTTCATAAAATAAGCGCTTCCCGTCCCGCCTGTGCGGCGGGACGTGTCAAGGAGGAGAGCATGCTGCGCAAGATGCCTGCCATGGCCTGCGCGTTGGCCCTGGCCGCGATCGTGGTCTTGACCGCCGGGTGCGCCGGCCGCGAGCAGGTCGCCGCTCCCGCAAACGGTGGGGCGACCTACACGGTGCGGGCGGCGCTGCTCAACCTGCTCGAATGCCCGAGCCTTTCCTGCACGGTCGTGGCGGACCTGCATGCCGGCGACAAGATCGCGGTGCTGACGCCGGACATCAACGGCTGGTATCAGGTGCGCGAAGTGTCCACGGGGCGGGTGGGCTACGTGCTGTCGCGGTTCGTCGGGCCCTGATCCGCCTTGCCCGAGGGCGCGCCAGGGCGCGCACCCTTCCCACGCTGCCGCCGGCTCAAGTCCGGCGGCTCCCGTTTTTTCGGACATCCCCCTCTCCATTTCCGCAGGTCCGGCGCACCGGTTGCCGGACCTTCTCGCGCGCGGCTTGCGGGGTGTTTCAGGGCGGAACCCGTGTCGCAGGCTGTGTTGACGTTTTCGTGACATCCTTTTGGAAGCCGGTGTATTGTGAAAAAAAACATTTTCTTTCTGAAAATTCCGCAAAAGCGCGATTCCTCGGCCTTTAGCCGCTAGGCATGACTTGAGATTTCCGCTATATTGTTGTCAAATTGTAATTGATCGGAATTCGTGTTTTTTCCACACAATGATTTCCGGCATCCATGCGGGAATAGGGAGGCTTCATGCGACTGACGTTCACCGGCAAAATCATCGCTTTGCTCCTTTTCGCCGTCGCCTTGCTCACCATGGCCATCTCCGTCACCGTCGACCACTATCTTTCCGCAGGCCTCAACCAGATGAGCCAGCAGGAAATAAACAGCAAGGCCGATGCCGTGGATTTCATGCTCAAGGAGACCAGCCAGGAGGTCAGAGGCACCACCGCGCTGCTTGCCAGCCGACCGGACGTGGCCGCGGCCATCGTGGCCAAGGACAAGGCCAAGCTGGTCGAAATCGCCAAGCAGGCACAGCGTGACCTTAAGATCCAGTTCGTGACCATCGCCGACGCCGACGGCGTGGTCGTCGCGCGCGGCCATTCCGATAAATCCGGGGACTCGGTCAAAAACCAGGTCAACGTGCAAAAAGCCCTGGCCGGCCAGACGACTATCGGCATGGAAGAAGGCACGGCCGTCAAATTCTCCCTGCGTGCGGGCGCTCCCGTCTACCAGGACGGCAAGATCGTCGGCAGCGTCACCGCTGGCATCAACCTGTCCTCCAGCAACGACTTCGTCGATGAAATGAAAAAGGTGCTCGACGTCGAATGCACCATCTTCTACGGCGACACCCGCGTGGCCACGACCCTCGAACGCGAAGGCAAGCGCGTCGTGGGCACGCGCATGGACAACCCCAGGGTCATCGAAACCGTGCTGCAAAAGCGCGCACGCTTCCTCGACATCAACAAGATCATCGGCCGCGAGTACAACACCGCCTACTGGCCCATCCTCGGCACGGACGGCAACGTCGCAGGCATGCTCTTTATTGGCAGCGACCGCGCGGCCATCGCCGCCACCGAACGCACCATCCTCTATTCCACGCTGGCGGCCTCGAGCATGGTCGCCCTGGTCGTGCTCGTGGTGGGCTTTTTCACCGCACGGGGCATGACGTCGCCGCTTCGGCGCATCATCGACCTCGCACGCAAGGTGTCGCGCGGCGACCTCGAAGCGCGGCCCGAAGGCCGGTTCTCCGGCGAGATGGGCGAGCTGGCCGGCGCCCTGGACAAGATGGTCACCGGGCTCAAGGCCAAGATCGCCGAGGCCGAAGCCATGAGCCAGGAAGCCAACGAGGAAGCCAAGTGCGCCGAAGCAGCCCGCGCCGAAGCCGAAAAGGCCCAAAGCATGGCGGAGGCCGCCAAGCGTGAAGGCATGCTGGAAGCGGCCGAAAACCTGGGCCTCGTGATCGAAAGCATCATCGCCGCCTCGGGCGAACTGGAAAGCCAGGTCGAACAGGTGCGCGACGGGGCCGACCACCAGCGCGACCGTTTGCGCGAAGTGGTCGAAGCCATCGCCCAAATGACCGCGACCGTCCTCGACGTGGCCAAGAACGCCTCCCGCGCCGCCCAGTCCGCCGAAGACACCAAGACCAAAGCCTCGGCCGGCTCCGCCGTGGTCGAAGAGTCCATGCGCTCCATAGACCGGGTCAATGCCGTTTCCGCCAACCTCAAGGATGCCATGGCCGCCCTGGGCGATCAGACCCAGGCCATCGGACGCGTCATGTCCGTCATCTCCGACATCGCCGACCAGACCAACCTGCTGGCCCTGAATGCCGCCATCGAGGCCGCCCGCGCCGGCGAGGCCGGTCGCGGCTTCGCCGTGGTCGCCGACGAGGTCAGAAAGCTCGCCGAGAAAACCATGACCGCCACCAAGGAAGTGGGGCAGGCCGTGGTCAGCATTCAGCAGTCCGTGGCCGGGAACATCCAGAACGTGGACCAGGCCGCCGTCGCCGTGTCCGAAGCCACGGGACTTGCCGGCAAGTCCGGCGACGTGCTGCGCGAAATCCTCGAACTCGCCGAAGCCAGCGCCCGTGAAGTGGCCGGCATCGCCGCCGCCGCCGAACAGCAATCCGCCGCCGCCGAGCAAATCAACAAGGCCATGAACGAAGTCAGCGAAGTGGTCGAATCCACAAGCTCCGGCATGCACGAATCCGCCCAGGCCGTGCACGCCCTGGCCGACCTGTCCGGCGATATGGACCAGATCATCGTTAAGCTGCGCAATGGTTGATTAAGGAGAGAGGAGAAGAAGAGGCCTCCGGCGGCCGGGGGGATCATCCCCCCTGGACCCCCTGGATGGGGGGGCTGGGAACGGGTGGAACGCGGTCGTGGGCGGGAGTCCGTCGGCGAGGCCGGAATTTGACCGGCGATGCCGTCGCTGCGCTCCAGGCT
>JAEWPX010000184.1 GCA_023399375.1 Pseudomonadota bacterium
CCCCCCCCCCCCCCCCCCCCCCCCCCCCCCCCCCCCCCCCCCCCCCCCCCCCCCCCCCCCCCCCCCCCCCCCCCCCCCCCCCCCCCCCCCCCCCCCCCCCCCCCCCCCCCCCCGCCGGAGGCATTTCCCCTACTCCCTCAATACCGCATCGTTTCCGGCGCAGCCAAAATGACGGCCGCGCCGATCGCTCCGCCGGCTTTTTCCGCGACGCCGCGCGTGTGCGCGTCCACATCCGGGCCGAGGGTCGCGGCCAGGGCCTGCGCGGAGGGCTTGTCCGGCTTCACACCCGGAATGCGTCCGGCGGCGAGGTCGCCGGCGAACGTCACGCGGCGCACGATCGCATCGGCCTTCAGCCACGCGCCCGAGGCCGCGGCATAGCCTTCCGGGCCGTCGGCGGCGTAAAACGGCTGGCCAAGGCTTGCCAGGACGCCGGCCAGGGCCGTGGTGTCGCCCGGGGCCACGCCGGTCGCGCGTACGGCCGAAACCACCTGTCGCAGCGGCGGCTTGAACCGGTTGCCCATGTATTTGGGATCGAAAAATTCCGGGCTTTGAAAAAGCGCCCGCAGCGTCTCGCGGATGTCGCCGCCGGACTTCGTGAACGCCTCGGCCACGCGGGCGACCAGGGGCGCGGGCGGATCGTCGGCGAGAAAATACACGGCGAGCTTGCGCGCGATGTTTCTGGCCGTGGCCGGATGCGCGGCCAGGATGTCCAGGGCGGCCGCGCCCTCGCCGAGGCCGGAGCCCTTGATGGAATGGCCGAGCAGCGTCTTGTCCGACGGGTCGTGCAGGTCCACGTCGAAATAAAACCCCCCGGAATCGGCCACGCCCCGCGACGCGCCCACGCGCCAGCCAGTGAGGATGCGGGCCAGGGCCAGGGTGTCGGCGGGTTTTTGCGGCCCGGCCGGTCCCAGGGTCTGGTGGGCGAGGAGCATGGCGGCGTAGGTCGGGTCGATGGCGTCCTTGGACGGCCCTGCGCCCTGGCGGTGGACCACGTTCTTCCAGTTGCCCCGGGCGATGAGCATGGCCGGATGGCGGGCCGTGGCCGCAAGCAGGTCCGCGAAGCGGCCCAGGGCGTACGGGCGGATGGCCTCGCGCTCGAAGGAACCCTCCCAGAGGTGGGCGAGGCCTTTTTGCGCGCCGAGGCTGAAATGTTCGCACCAGAAGGCCACCATGAGCTCGTAGAGCTGTTTGGGCGACCAGATGGCGCGCAGGAGCCGTGCCCGGGCCGCTTCCAAGGCCGCGACCTCGGCCCGGTCGAAGACCCTGCGCATGGCGTCGGGCCCGGGTTTGGCGTCCTTGGCGTCGGCGGCGACGTTCGGGCCGAATTCGCGGAAAAGCCGTACGGTATCCAGGGATTCGGTGGGCAGTGCGGCGAGCTTTTCGGCCAGCGCCGGAGGATCGACGAGGTTGTCCGGGGCGAGCTGGGCCGCGATGAAGGCGTCCGCGCCCATGGCCGCGATCCGCTCGAGGTCGCCGGGGGCCGGGCCGTAGGTCAGACGGGAGACCACATGCACTATCCTGGGGTCGATGCGCCCCGACTCCTCGGCCGCGCGCGCGGATACGGCCGCCAGCACGAGGCTGGCCAGCGCCAGCAACACGGCGAGGCCGCCGACGCGGCGAATGTGGCAGTTTCCTGCGGGCGGCATAATGGGCATAGCGGAACTGTGCGCGCGGCGCGGCCGAATGTCAATTGCGTCAACGCCGCCGGAAAGCAGTGCCTTTTTACGCAACATCGGCTACACCTGTGCACAAAGGGAGGTGCCTATGGCAGCATATGTGAACCAGACCGTGGTCAAGTACGGCGTGGGATTCGGCTCGGCCCTGGCCATGTCCGTATCTTTCGCGCTCAACAAATCCATCTTCTGGGCCATCATCCACGGCATCCTGGGCTGGATTTACGTGGTGTACGCCTGGCTGTTCAAGTCCTACTAGGTTTCCAGGACGCGAAATCGCCCGTGTGGAGCACGCCTTCCCACGGGCGGCGGGCGAAATAGATCCAGGCGGCGGCCGGACTGCCGTCGCCTGTCATGACCAGCGGCGCCAGGGCGCGAAGGTAGACGCGGGGATGCTCTTCCAGGGCGTCTATGGCGCAAAGACGCGCCGCGTCCACGCGGTAGACCTCGCCGGTCACGCGGTGACGCGGCTCGTCCGCGACGAGGTAGGGAATGTCGCCCGCCACATACATGGCGTAGGCGAGAGCGGTCTCGGCCCGGCCAAGGAAGGGGCAACCGGCCATGTAATGGTGGTTGCGAAAGCCCTGCCGCAGCGTCCCGTACGCGAAAATGTCCCAGTAAGCTTCCACCGCGTGTTCGCACCCTCCCCCTTTCCGGGGTCGCAATCCCTCCGTCGGGGAGGTTCAGGAGGGGCTCCTCCCCTCCCGGCCGCCGGAACAACGGTGGCCCTGGCAAAAGCATGGGCTTGACGCAGGTCGATGACGACCACAGGCTGCCTTTTAAGCCCAAGCGCTGTTGCCGCGGAAATTTGCAGGCCGCCAGTCGCCTCCAGCACAATCAGTTTAGGCCGTAACTTTCCGACCTTCTTGAACAGGGCCTTAATGCCATCGGGATTATTTTGAAAAACAAGGCCCTGACCATCAGGGTGCACGTGAACGTCAAGAGTGTCCTTCGACACGTCAAGCCGATGAAGCGTTCCTCTTTTGCCATCGCAGGCTCCTCCAGCTCCCCGCCTTGTTGATACGGGCTTGAAAGCCCAGACAACGGTTCGGGTTCCATGGAAGATCCGTGCGACGATGATGACTCCGGCACAAGCTTATACGTTCAAGACATCTTCACTCTTGCCCACCCGACCTACCGGCCGAGTTCCAGCGCGCCACTTTCCTGCAACCGGTGCAGCAGCTTGCTGCCGCCGGCCATGGCGGGAGCTTTGGCGTCGAAGGCGGCGAGGATCATGCCGCAGAACTTGTCGCCTTTGTAGACTTCGACGCGGTAGACGGAACCGGCTTTGTCCACGGAGTAATTGGTCTGGAGGTCGGAGCGGCTGAAGGTGATGTTGGATTCGTCGGCGAGTCCCGGTTTGGAGAAGCCGATGACGTTGGTACGGTAGCCGTTGCCAGGCACGACGCTGAAGGATTTGGCCACGGGCACGACGCGGCCGAAGGGGACCATGCGTTTGATGCCGTCGATTTCCATGGTGACCGCTTCGATGCTGCCGTCGTATTCGCAGTATTGGGGATCGAGTTCGGTGACGTTCTTGTTGCCGAAGTAGACCTTGAGGCCGCCTTCGGTCGAGACGAGGGCCATGATGGGGCTGCCGGGCCGGTATTCGACGGCGCTGCCTTTTTTAAGAGGGATGTAGCGCAGGCGTTCCCGGGCGTTGCGCAGGTCGAGATAGACCTTGTTGTCGAAAAACGAAACGGCGACGTTGCTTTGCAGGGCATCTCCCACGTTTTGCGTGGTCAGGTCGAAGGTGCGTTCGAAGCCGATGCCGAAGGAGCGCAGGAAGCTTTCGACCACGGCGAGGTGGTAGTAGGCGGACATGAAGGCGCTGACGTTCTTGCTGCCTTCGATGCCGAAGGCCGGTTTGCCGTGGTTGATGGCGAAGTAGGTCAGGGTCTTGGACATCTCCTTGGCGGTTTCGTCGTCGAGCTCGCGGGTATGGGTATTTTTCACGTGGTAGGCGTGCATGGGGTCGTAGAGGCGTTCGTTGGCGTCGGCGACGGCTTTATCGGCCAGGGCGGCGAGGTCGCCGAAGTGCGGCGCATCGACGGCGGGCTGGTCGATGATGACGGACTGTCCCCAGCGTTTTGGGTTTTGCCATTCGGAGACATAGGTCGGGCTGTAGAAGCCCCAGCCGTCATGGAGGTGAAGCACGGCGCCGACACGCGGGTCGGTGATGATGGCTTTTATTTTCTGAATGGCCTCGTATTCCGGGTCTTTCGGGTCGAGGTCGGCGAATTTCCGGTTCATGTCGCCGTGCATGCCCCGGGAGTTGTGGATCATGGACAGGAAATTGAGGTTGGGCACCACCCAGACCGCGCCGCTCGTGATCTTGTAGTGGGAGACCAGCAGCGCGGCGGTGTAGAAGCCGCCGGGTTCGTCGCCCTGGATGCCGCCGATGACGAGGATGGTGGGGCCGGGGCGGCCGGAGTCGAGCTTGTGCAGGGTGAAGTCCAGATTGCCGCCACATGCGGTGGAAGCCAGGGCCAGCAGCAGGAACGTGGTCAGAAAAAGGCGCATGGGACCTCGACGGGATGGTTTTGCCCGAAATTCCCGGGGAAGACAGCCTTTGCCCTAGCCCAAAAGCCGCCGGAAGTCATCCGCGCGCACGCCGGCATGGCTTCCGGCTATTTCCCCTTGCGGGCTTCGCGCCGCGCCGCCAGAGCGGTGCGGAACTGGGGCGAATTAAGGCGGTTCAGGATCAGCATGTCCTCGGTTTCGAGCGACCGCCGCAATTCGTCGATGTCGCTTTTGAGCAGCTTGCGGATGGCGAGCATGGTGGCGACCTGCGGCTCCTGGTAGTAGGCCGCCACCTTGAGCGCTTCCTCTTCGAGCCTGTCCGCAGGCACGATCTTGTCCACGATGCCGAGGGTGAGCGCCTCTTCCGCCGTGAACCGCGTCCATTGCAACACCTCGGCCGCCTTGGCCCCGCCGAGCAGGCGCGACAGAAAAAACCCGCCGCCGCCCTTGGGCAGGGTGCCGACTTCCGCCGAAGCATTTTCGAACACGGTCTGCGCGCCAACGATGCGGTAGTCGCAGGCGAGGCTCATGTTGAGCAGGAAGGCCGAGACATGGCCGGCGTCGGCGTGGATGGTGACCTTGTTGAGGCCCGCCATGGTCACGATGTAGTTGTTGACGAGGTTGAACAGCCGCTGCAGCAGGTAGTCCTCGCGCCGGGAGATGAGAAATTCGTCGAAGAATTCCAGGGTGTCGGCCGCGCCTTCCTTCTGGGGGCAGCCGATGAAGACCACCACGCGCACCTGATCGGTATGGGCGATGATTTCCAGGTGGTCGAAAAACGTGTCGATCTGCTTGAGGTCCCGGACGTGGCGGGTGAAGTGGGGCTTGCCGCGCACGATCAGGACGTTGTCGCGGCGCTCGGCGGAAAAGAACTCGTTATCGGTGACGAGGCTGGTGGCGACTTCCATGGAACCCTCCTTGGGGCTCTGTGCCGTTTCGCGCCGGTGCGAAAAGATTTTCGGCTGCAATCCGGCACCGTTATTGGAAGCTGCCATCGCCCTCCCGTCCTGTCAACAGCGCGGGCCGGCGCACGCCGGCGGTGCCGAAAACCGCGAAACCCCTTGCCTTGCCCGCGCGGGCCTTCTATCCTTTGGCGCAACCTCGTAACCTTCTGCCCCGGAGCTTCTGTTGAGCGCCCGAAGCCTTGACGCCTTGTTCCGCCCCAACTCCGTGGCCGTGATCGGCGCATCCGCGGACCCCAGGCACCCGGGCGCGGTGATCATGAAGAATCTGCTCGGGGGCAAGTTCCTGGGGCCGGTCATGCCGGTCAATCCGGACCACGACGCCATTTCCGGCGTGCTGTGCTACAAGTCCGTGGACACGCTGCCCCTGACGCCGGACATCGGCGTCATCGCCACGGAGCCGGCGAGCGTGCCCGAGTACCTGCGCGAACTCGGCCGACGCGGCGTGGGCGCGGCCGTGGTGCTGCCGCCGGGCTGGGCGAAACTGCCGCGCGAGGAAAAACGCGCGCTCCAGGCCAGGATGCTCGAAGCGGCCGCGCCGTCCGGCATCCGCATCCTCGGCCCGTCGGGCCTCGGGCTCGTGGTGCCGGGCATCGGCCTCAACTGCTCGCTGGCCGCCTCGGACGCCCTGCCGGGCAAGATCGCCTTCATTTCCCAGTCCGCCTCGCTTTTCACCGCGGTCCTCGACTGGGCGCGCACCAAGGGTTTCGGCTTTTCCCACATCCTGTCGCTCGGCGACCGGGTGGACCTCAAGTACGCCGACATCCTGGACTACATGGCCCAGGACCCCAATACGCGCTCGATTCTGCTCTACGTCGAATCCATTTCCGACGCGCGCTCGTTCATGAGCGCCTCCCGCGCCGCCGCGCGCAACAAGCCCGTGCTCGTCATCAAGCCCGGGCGCAAGCTGTGGACCGTGTTTCCGCCCGATCCCTCCGAGGGCCGCGACGAGGTTTACGAGGAGGCCTTTCGCCGGGCGGGCATGTTGCGCGTGGGCGAGATCGACGCGCTCTTCGACGCCGCCCAGACGCTCGCCCGCTCGCGGCCGCTGCGCGGCGAGAACCTGGCCATTTTGACCAACGGCGGCTCCATCGGCATCATGGCCGCGGACGCGCTGCTCGAAGGCGGCGGATCGCTGGCCGATTTCGACGCCGAGGCGCGCGAGGGCCTTTCGCGCCTGCTCGGCCCCAACTGGCTGCGCCACGGCGTGGTGGACATGAGCTTCGACGCCGCCCCGGCCGACTACGCCGAGGCCTTGCGGGCGCTTCTGCGCGCGCCCGGAGTCAACGCCGTGCTGGTCATCCACGTGCCCTTCCCCGGGGTTGACGCCGAGGAGGCGGCCAAGGCCATGGCCGAGGTGCTGGCCAAGACCAACCGCACGGTGCTCGCCTGCTGGATGGGCTACGACCCGGCTTCCGGCGCGGCGCTCAAAACGCTCAACAACGCGGGCGTGCCCACCTACGAGACGCCGGACCAGGCCGTATCCGCCTTCCTGCACCTGCTGCGCTACCGCCGCAACCAGGAACTGCTCATGGAGATGCCGGCGAGCCTGCCCTCGGAGTACGCCCCGGATCCGGACGCGGCCCGGGCAGTCATCGAGCGGGCGTTTTCCGAAGGGCGGCTCGCCCTCACCGACCCCGAGGCCAAGGAAGTGCTCGGTTACTACGGCGTGCGCGCGGTGGCCTCGCAATTTACCGAGGACGTGGACGACGCCGTGGCCGCGGCCGACGCGCTGGGCTATCCCGTGGCGGTCAAGATCGTTTCCCCGGACGTGCCCCAGCCCTTCGACGTCGGCGGCATCGTCCTCGACGTCGCCGGCCCGGAAGCCGTGCGCGAGGCCGCGGACGCGGCCCGGCAGCGCGTGCTCGAGCACGTGCCCGGCGCACGCATCGAGGGCTTCGTGATCCAGGAGATGGCACGTCGCGGCGGGGCCTACGAAGTGACCATCCAGGCCCGGGTGGATGCGGTGTTCGGCCCCTACATCGTCTTCGGCCAGGGCGGACTCGCCGCAAGGATCACGCGCGACCGCGCCGTGGCGCTGACGCCGCTCAACATGTCGCTCGCGCGCGACCTCGTCTTTCGCACCCGCGTGGCCGCCTCCTTCGGCGGCGCGGTCGGGCAGCCGGCCATCGACGTGAACGCCCTGTGCCTCACCCTCAACCAGGTTTCCCAGTGCGTGGCGGACATCGAGCGCATCGCGGCCATCGATCTGAACCCCGTCGTGGCCCAGCCCGACGGCGTGCAGGTCATCGGCGCGACCATCCGCCTGACCGCCGAGGCCGAGCCCGATCCCCACCGCCTCGCCATCCGACCCTACCCCCGGGAACTCGAGGAGTGCGTGACGCTCAAAAGCGGCCGCCACGCCATGCTGCGCCCCATCCGGCCCGAGGACGAGCCGGCCCATTTCGAATTCTTCAAGCACCTCTCGCCCGAGGACCTGCGCTTCCGCTTCTTCGGCGTGGTGCGCGAACTCACGCACACGGAAATGGCCAAGCTCACGCAGATCGACTACGAGCGCGAGATGGCGTTTATCGCCACGGCCCCGGACGCCGACGGCCGCGCCGAGACCCTCGGCGTGGTGCGGGCCTCGACCCGGCCGGACAACTCCTCGGCGGAATTCGCTGTCATCATCCGCTCGGACCTCAAGGGCCTGGGCCTGGGCCGGCTGCTCATGGAAAAGATCATCCGCTATTGCAAGGGGCGCGGCACGCGCGAGCTGACCGGCCAGGCGCTCATGGAAAACGGCGGCATGCAGGGGCTGGCCGACAAGCTCGGCTTCTCCGTGGTGCGCAACTACGACGAGGAAGTGGTGGAAATGCGCCTGCCCTTAAACGACCCCGGTCCCGGGGAGTCCGTACGATGACGCAAAACACCGCCCCGGCCGACGAAGCCGTTTCCGCGCAGGAGCTCAAATCCTACCTGCCCGTCAAGACCCTGTCCCTGCGGCCCTGGGGCAAGGGGCGCTTTTCCGTCTACGTGCGCAAGGGCAACGGGCTGGTCCTTTTCGCCACGCGCGGCGCGGCCTTCAGCGCCGACCAGCTGGCGCGGCTGCGCGCCATGGGCGTGGCCACGGTCTACATCCACAAGGGCGAACAGCGCCATTACGACAACTACCTGCGCGAGAATCTGGGCGAACTTCTGCTCGACGAATCCATTCCCCTCGACGAGCGGGCCGAGGTCTGGCACGCCAGCGCCGTCAACCTGGCCAAGGGCGTGCTCGAGGAAAAGCTGCCCCACACCCTAAGCCGCGCGCGCTTCGACCAGGTCGGCAAGCTCGTGCGCCAGTCCATCGGCTTTCTCCAGGCCCCGGACGCCGTAAAAAACGTGGCCCGGCTCATCAGCAAGGGCTACCAGGAATACCAGCACGGCCTGTCCGTCATGGTGCTCACGTCCCTTATGCTCATGGACCGGCCGGGCATGGACGAAGATCTGCTGGTCAAGGTCGGCGCGGGCGCGCTGCTGCACGACGTGGGAAAACTGGGGCTGCCGGGCGGCCTCCTCGAACGGCGGCCCGAGTCATGGTCCCCCGAGGAAGATGCCGTTTTCCGTTCCCATCCGGCGCTCGGCGTCGGCATGTGCGTGGACCTGCCCCTGCCGGCGGAGACCCTGCACTGCATCCTTTTCCACCACGAACAGGAGGACGGCAAGGGCTTTCCGGGCGGCCTGCCCGGAGCGGGCATTCCGCCCTACGTCAAGGCCCTTTGCGTGTGCAACACCTACGACGCCCTGACGCGCGCCTGCGTCTGGCGGCCGGCCTACCCGCCCTTCGAAGCCCTGCGCAAGATGGAGGCGCGCAAGGAAACCCTCGACCGCGCCATGTTCAAGCGCCTCATCATGATCCTGGCCGACGCCGAGGTCCTGCGCGGCGGCGGCGCGGCCGCGAAACGGGGCGAACTGCCCCCGTCTCCGGATCCCGCGCCGTCCGCCAAGGAAGCGGAGGCGACGCCGCCCCGGGCGGACGGAACGTCATGATCTCCAGCTTGCCGGCAACCGGGACGCGCACGCCATGACGCAGGCCGCGCGCTACGATCCGGCCGCGTTCGCCGCCTCGGTCTTCGACCCGGCGCGGTTGCGCCTTCTCCCTGGCGCGCACCCGGCGCGCCTGACCGTGTGCCTGCCGCACCTGCACCGGGACCACGTCTTCGGCGGCCTGGCATCGGTGCTCGAACTGGCGCGGTTCCTGGCCCCGCGCTATCCGTCCGTGCGCTTCGTCTCCCTGACGCCCCTGCCAGACGCGGCGGACCGCCTCGATCCGGCCCCGTTCGTCTGCCGCCCGGGCGACCCGCCGCCCGAGGTCGCCTCCGTCCACGACGACGCACCCCTTGCCGTCCACGGCGGCGATATTTTTCTCTGCACCTTCTGGCGGGCCGTGCCGGTCTGGGAGGCGTTCTCCGAACGCTTGCGCCAGGCCGGGCGGCCGGCCAACCCCTTCTACTACTTCATCCAGGACTGGGAGCCGGGCTTTTATCCCATGAGCCTCGACCACATGCTGGCCGAGGCCACCTACGGCCACGGCGAGGCCTGCACGGCCGTGATCAACTCCGTGGAACTGGCCCGCTTCCTGACGAAAAAGCGCTACGCCCTGGGCAAGGCCGTGGCCGTGCGCCCCTCGCTCAATCCCGTCCTGGCCGAGGCCCTGGCCGGCATGGGCCGCCGCCTGCCGCCGCGCGCCGCGGACAGGCTCACCATCCTCGTCTATGGCCGCCCCGGGCACCACCGCAACTGCTTCCCGGCCGCGCTCGCCTGCCTCTGGGCCTGGCTCGCCGCGTTCCGCCAAGCCTACGCCCTGCCCGTGACGCTTGTAAGCGCCGGCACGCTCCACGAGGACGTCGCCTTTCCCGACGGCACGACGCTCGTCAGCCGCGGCATGCTCTCCCTGCCGGAATACGCCGCGACGCTTTTGCAATCCCATGTCGGCCTGTCGTTTATGGCCTCGCCGCATCCGTCCTATCCGCCGCTCGAGATGGCGAGCTTCGGGCTGGAGGTCGTGACCAATGCCTACCCGTGCAAGGACCTCGCGGCCGGGCATCCCGGCATCCGCAACGCGCCCATGCACCGCCCGGCGCAGGCCGCCGCCGTCCTCGACCAGGCCGTCCAGGCGGCCCTCAAGAGCGCCGGCCGCCCCCGGCAGGCGCAGCTGCCGCAATCGGTAAGCCCCGAAGGCTGGCAGGAAAACTTCCGCCGCGCCGGCATCCCCGTCCTTACGCCGGCGGTCTGAGCGGTGGCCCGGGCTTTCCCATGAAACGCCTGGCTTGGCTCGCCAACCCCCTTTTCGCCCCGGCCCTCGCGTCGCTCCTCGGCCCGCACGGCTGGAGCGTGACGCACGCGCACGTGCCGGCCCACCGCTTTTTCACCTGGGACGACCTCGTTTCGGCGTTCGGGTTTGCGCCAGACGCCCTGGTCTACGGCGACATGAGCGTGCCGCCCATGCTGCTCGGACTCGAACGCTACCCCTGCCCCACGGTCTTCGCCTGCGTGGATTCCCACATCCACGCCTGGTATCCGCTCTACGCCAGGGCCTTCGACCTGTGCCTCGTGGGGCTGCGCGACCATCTGCCGGAGTTCGCCGGACAGGAAAGCGACGACGCACGGCTCTTGTGGTCGCCGCCCTTCGCCGCCGACGCCGACCGGCCCGACCCGGCAGGAATGGACGCGCCCAAGCGCCGCGACATGGTGTTCGTCGGCAAGGACGACCCGGCGCTGACCCCGGCGCGCAGCGCCCTGCTCGCCCGGCTGCGCGCGCGTTTCCCGGGCTTTGCCTCCCAGACCGGCCCCTACCGCCAGGCCTTCCGCCAGGCGCGGCTCGTGCTCAACATCGCCGAGCACCGCGACCTCAACTACCGCGTGTTCGAGGCGCTCGGCTGCGGGGCTTGCCTCGTCACCCCGCGCATCGGCCACGGCCAGGACGACCTTTTCCGCGACGGCGAAGACCTCTTCCTCTACGAGCAGGACGATTTCGCGGGCCTGTGCCGGCTCGTGGAAACCCTGCTGACCGACCCGGCGCGCCGCCGCCGCGTCGCCGCCTCCGGGCTGGCCAGGGTCGATGCCGGGCACCGCGCCGCGCACCGCGCCCGAACCTTTGCCGACTGGTTCCTGGCGCAGCCGCTTGGGAACTTGGTCAACACGCGCCTCGCCGCGGCCGCGACGCTCCACGCCCGGGTGCTGCGCCCGCTCTACCTGCACTGGGCCGAGGCCGCGCCGGAGCTGGCGGGCCGCCTGCTTGCCGCCGCGAAAGACGCCCCGAGAAACTGACGCGCCATCGTCGCGCCGGAGAATCGACAACGCCTGCGAAGGGTGTATGCTCACAGGGCGCATTCCCGCGCGCCCGTCCGCAAGAACCCGAAGGAGCCCGTATGAAAGTCGCGCTCGTCACCGGCGGCAGCCGGGGCCTTGGCAAAAGCATGTGCCTGCATCTGGCCCGCAAGGGCCGCGACGTGATCCTCACCTACCGCAAGGAGGAGGAACAGGCCCGCGAAG
Organism: Pseudomonadota bacterium; assembly: GCA_023399375.1. Classification (GTDB taxonomy): domain Bacteria; phylum Desulfobacterota; class Desulfovibrionia; order Desulfovibrionales; family Desulfovibrionaceae; genus Solidesulfovibrio. The sequence continues at coordinate 11,636 of JAEWPX010000184.1, forward strand.
TCGTCGCCTCCGTCAGGGACCTGGGACGAAACGCCGTGGCCCTGCCGCTCGACGTCGCGAAAAGTGACGCCTTCCCCGCTTTTGCCGCCGCCGTGGACGCGGCCCTTCGCGACACGTTCGGCCGCGACGATTTCGATTTCCTGGTCAACAACGCCGGCTACGGCATCGACGCGCCCTTCGAAACCACGACCGAGGAGCAATTCGACCAGATGGTCGCCGTGCACCTCAAGGCCGCGTTCTTCCTGTCCCAGGCCCTGCTGCCGCGCCTGCGCGACGGCGGGCGCATCGTCAACGTCTCCTCCGGCCTCACCCGCTTCTCCCTGCCGGGCTACGCCGCCTACGCGGCGGCAAAGTGCGGCGTGGAGGCGCTCACCCGCTACATGGCCAGGGAGCTCGGCCCGCGCGGCATCGCCGTCAACGTGCTCGCCCCCGGGGCCATCGCCACGGATTTCGGCGGCGGCGCGGTGCGCGACAACGCGGCCGTAAACGCTTTCATCGCCTCCCAGACGGCGCTCGGACGCGTGGGACAGGCCGACGACATCGGCGCGGCGCTCTCCCTGCTCCTCGACGACGGAGCCGGCTGGATCACCGGCCAGCGCATCGAAGTCTCGGGGGGGATGTTTCTGTAGAGGGGGGAGAAGAGAGAAGAGGAAAGATGCCTCCGGCGGCCAGGAGGGACAGGGCCCCGCCTGGACCTCTCCGGCGGGGGGTTAGCCGGGATAGCCGTCGTCGGCGGGCAGGTTGCGGGAGTTGGCCGCCTGCTTGGCCAGCACGTCGCAGCGTTCGTTGTCGGCGTGGCCGGTATGGCCGCGCACCCAGCGGAAGGAGACGCTGTGGCGGGCGAGCAGCGGAATGATCCGCCGCCAGAGGTCCTGGTTCTTGACCGGCTTTTTCTCGGCGTTGACCCAGCCGCGCTTCTGCCAGCCCGCAAGCCAGCGTTTTTCGATGGCGTCGTGCACGTAGCGCGAGTCCGTGACCAGAACCACCTTGGTCGGCGCTTCGAGCGCCTCCAGGGCCACGATGGCCGCGAGCAGTTCCATGCGGTTGTTGGTGGTAAGCCTGCGCCCGCCGGAAAGCTCCCTGGGGCCGTCGTCGGCTTCCCACACCGCCGCGTAGCCGCCCGGGCCGGGATTGCCCAGGCACGCGCCGTCGGTGTGGATGACAAGCGGCGGCATGGTCGTTTCGATCGTCATTGTCGCTGTTCTCCTTTTCCCCGGCCCGCCGCTGCGTCCAGGGAGTCGACAAAAAGCCCGAGCGCGGCGAGCACGCCTTCGCGCAGCCGCCCTTGCCGGCAATTCGCGTCCAGGTGCTCCCGGCCGAGATCATCCGCAAATCCCGCGGGCAGCGCCGAGGCGGCCAGGGGCGCAAGCACCACCCGGCTGGCCCGGCATGCGGGATCGACATAAAAAAACGCGGTCTTCGGCCCGGCGGCGACGTCCCCGGGCGGCTCGCCGCTCACGCGCACGTGCAGATCGAGCCCGAAACGGCCGCGCATCTCCTGCGCCAGTTCGAGGATCATGGCCCGGTCTTCCCGGGACAGCGCTTGCCCGGGATCGGCAACGACGCCCGTGGCCTGCGCCTTTTCGATCACGGCGTCGAAGTGCTTGCGGTAGGCCACGATGACCAGTGCGAACACGGCCCCGAGCAGCGCGCCGCGCAGCAGCCGCTCCCAGGGGCTGCCGCCGCGCGGCGCGAAAAAAAGCCGCTTCATCCGGCCGCCGCCGCCCCGTCGACGATGCGGCCGTCGCGCACCCGGGCCACGCGGCCGCAGCGTCCGGCCAGCCCCGGATCGTGCGTGACGAGCACGAGGGTGGCCGCCGCGGACAGGGAAAAAAGCAGATCCATGACCTTCTCCCCGGTCGCGCCGTCGAGGTTGCCCGTGGGTTCGTCGGCGAGAAGCAGGCGCGGCCCCGGGGCCAAGGCGCGGGCCAGGGCCACCCGCTGCTGCTCGCCGCCGGAAAGCTCGGCCGGGTAATGCCCCAGCCGGTCCCGAAGGCCCACGGCCACAAGCGCCTCCTCGGCCCGGGCGAAGGCGTCGCGCCGGCCGGAAAATTCAAGGGACAGCGCCGCGTTTTCCAGCGCCGTCATGGACGGGGACAGGTGGAAGGCCTGGAAGACGATGCCCACGTTGTCGCGGCGAAAGGCCGCCAGCCCGTCTTCGCTTAAGCTCGAAAGGTCGTGCCCGGCCACGCGCACCATGCCGGCGCTCGCCCGTTCGAGCCCGGCCAGGAGCATGAGCAGCGTGGTCTTGCCCGCGCCCGAAGGCCCCATGATGGCCAGCCGCTCGCCCTGCGCCGCGCGCAGGTCCACGCCGCGCAGGATGTTGACCCGGCCGGCCCGGCTTTGTAACGTCAAGTGCACGTCGGTAAGCGAAATGATGTCATCGGCTCCGCAGTCCATGCGCAAGAAACCCTCCGGCGGCGTCGCCGCCAAAGGATACCAGCTTGCCCGCAAAAGACAAACCCGGGTCGCGGTCCTGGCCGCGCTCCTGGCGTTGCTGCTATGGGGGCGACTCGTGACGCCCGCGACGGCCGCCGCCGCGACGCGCCTGGCGGCGTTCGGCGACAGCCTGACCGCCGGCTACGGCCTGCCGGCCGGCGACGCCTTTCCGGCCCGGCTGGAACAGGCGTTGGCCGCGCGCGGCCGGGACGTGACCATCGCCAATTACGGCGTTTCCGGCGACACCACGGCCGGGGGCCTGGCCCGCCTCGACCAGGCGCTGGCCCTGCGCCCGGACGGCGTCATCGTCGAGCTCGGGGCCAACGACATGCTGCGCGGCCAGGACCCCGAGGCGGCCATGGCCAACCTCGACGCCATCCTCAAGCGCCTGACCGACGCCGGCATTCCCGTGCTCCTTTGCGGCATGCGCGCGGCGAAAAACTACGGCGCGGACTACGCCGCGGCGTTCGACGCCATCTATCCCGCGCTGGCGAAAAAATACGACGCCGCGCTCTACCCCTTCTTCCTCGACGGCGTCACGGGGCACCCGGACCTGACCCTGCCCGACGGCCTGCATCCCAACGCCAAGGGCGTGGGGGAAATCGTCGCGCGCATCCTGCCCACGGTGGAGGCGTTCGTCGATAAACTCGGCAACAAATCGGCCGCCAGGCCGTAACGCGAAGCCATGCCCGCCCTGCTCATCGACGTCGGCAACACCAACACCAAGTTCGGCCTGGCCGAGCGCCACGGCCTCGGCCCGTCGTTTGCCCTGCCCACGGACCGCGCGGCCACGCCCGACAGCCTGGGCCTCACCCTCGTCACGGCGCTTTCCATCCACGGCTGCGCCCCGGCCGACGTGGAAGCGGCCGTGTGCTCGTGCGTGGTGCCGCCCATGGCCCCGGTGCTCACCGCGGCCGTGTCGCGCTACCTCGGCGTGCGGCTGCGTTTCGTGCCGACGGACGTGCCCGTGCCGCTTAAAAACCTCTACGGCCGGCCCCACGAGGTCGGCGCGGACCGGCTGGTCACGGCCTATGCCGGGCGCATGGCCGTGGACGCGCCGGGCGTCATCGTCATCGATTTCGGCACGGCCACCAATTTCGACTGCGTGCGCGGCGACGCCTTTCTCGGCGGGCTCATCTGCCCGGGCATGCTGACGTCGCTGTCCGGGCTCGTGAGCAAGACGGCCAAGCTGCCCCACGTGGCCCTGGAGCCGGGCGACGGCGCGCTCTCCATCGGCCGCTCCACGGCGGAATGCATCAACCAGGGCTTCGTCTTCGGCTTCGCGGACATGGTACAGGGCGTGACCACGCGCCTGATCGCGCACCTCGGCGGCGAGGTCCGGGTGCTGGCCACGGGCGGATTCGCCGAAAAACTGGCCCCGATCTGCCCGGTGCTGCGCGACGTGCGCCCGAATCTGCTGCTCGAGGGCCTGCGCCGGCTGTGGCTCGGTCATGGGCCGCAACGGGGCGGAGCAAAAAAGGGATTGTCATAATCGTCCCACCGTCGCACAATCGCAGCATCAGAAACGGCGAGGGCCTTGCGTCGTCCGGCCGGCGCCCGCAACCCCAGGAACACGTCCATGCTCCCGGAACTGCTCGGCTGCTACCAATCCCAGAAACTGCAAAAGATGGGCAAGACCGCGGGCTCGGGCCGCGACTTCACCCAGCGCATCAACTGGCTGGCCCTGCGCCTGGACGCCGCGCGCATCCTCATTTTCCCCCTCGATGACGCCAGCCTGCCCATGCCGCTGCAAAAAACCGTGACGCCGCAGGAGTTCCTGGGCCATTTCCTGCCCGCGCCCCTGGTCTTCAAGGAACGCCTGGCCCAGGCATCCCTGGTGCTCGGCCGGCTGCTCGGCGACGGCGACGCGCACCTCGACCAGAACGCCCTGCCCGAGGCCGAGCGCGCGCTTTTCACCGTCATCCTCATGGCCCTTTCCGCAGGCGGCCATGCCGACAGCGACGGCGCGGTGCTGGCCGTGCTCAAGGGCAGCGGCGCGACGGCCGGCGGCGAGGCGCAAAAGCGCACCATCAACGCCTTCGGCATCCAGCTGCGCAAGGAAAAAAACTTCGACATCGCCGCGGCCTACTACCGCACCGCGCTGGAGATCGCCCCGGACGACGAGCGGCTGCTGTTCAATCTGGCCCGGGTGCTCTACGAAAAGGGCGAGCTGGCCGGCTGCCGCGACCTGCTGGAAAAGGCCCTGGCCGCCGCGCCGGACTTTCCCGAGGCCGCCAAGTTCCTGCGCCACGTGCGCCGGCGCGAGGGCGCTCCGGCCGGGGCGGACTTCCCGGACATCCGCCTGTAAAGGGCCGGCCCCCCGTAACGACCCGTCGCGAAAACGCCGTGCGGCGGGGGTTATAAATCGCCGCGAATTGCGTTACGTCCTGTGGTGACGGGCCGCCCGGCCCGCCGTCAACACACGCCACACCGACCAAAGACCGAATAAGGAGACGCTCATGAGCACCATTGCCGCCGTTTGGGCCAGGGAAATCCTCGATTCCCGCGGCAATCCCACCGTCGAAGTGGAGGTCACCCTGGAGTCCGGCGCGTCCGGACGGGCCGCCGTGCCTTCCGGCGCTTCCACCGGTTCCCGCGAGGCCCTGGAAATGCGCGACCAGGATGCCTCCCGCTACGGCGGCAAGGGCGTGACCAAGGCCGTGGAGCACGTCCAGGGCGAGCTGGCCGAGGCCGTCATCGGCATGGACGCCCTGCAACAGGTGTCCATCGACAACACCATGATCGACCTCGACGGCACGGAGAACAAGTCGCGCCTGGGCGCCAACGCCATCCTCGGCGTGTCCATGGCCGTGTCCCGCGCCGCGGCCATGTTCCTGGGCCAGCCGCTGTACAACTACCTCGGCGGCATCAACGCCAAGGTGCTGCCCGTGCCGCTCATGAACATCATAAACGGCGGCGCGCACGCCCCCAACAACCTGGACATCCAGGAGTTCATGATCGTGCCGCTCGGCGCGCGCACCTTCGCCGACGCCCTGCGCATGGGCGCGGAGACGTTCCATACGCTCAAGAAGATCCTGGCCGCCGACGGCCACATGACCGCGGTCGGCGACGAAGGCGGCTTCGCCCCCAACCTCAAGGACCACGACGAAGCCTTCAAGTACATCATCAAGGCCATCGAAGAGGCCGGCTACCGCCCGGGCAACGAGATCTCCCTGGCCATCGACGCCGCCGCCTCGGAATTTTATAAAAACGGCAAGTACGTGCTCGGCGGCGAAAAACGCACCATGAGCTCCGACGAGATGGTCGCCTACCTGTCCGGGTTCGTGGACCGCTACCCTATCATCTCCATCGAGGACGGCCTGGCCGAAGGCGACTGGGACGGCTGGAAGAAGCTCACCGTGGAACTGGGCGAGCGCATCCAGCTCGTGGGCGACGACATCTTCGTCACCAACCCGGACATTCTCGACGAGGGCATCCGTCAGGGCGTGGCCAACTCCATCCTGATCAAGCTCAACCAGATCGGCACCGTGACCGAGACCCTGGACACCATCGAGATGGCCAAGCAGGCCGCCTACACCACGGTCGTCTCCCACCGCTCGGGCGAGACCGAGGACAGCTTCATCGCGGACCTCGCCGTGGCGGTCAACGCCGGCCAGATCAAGACCGGGTCGCTGTGCCGCTCGGACCGCCTGGCCAAGTACAACCAGCTGCTGCGCATCGAGGAGGAGCTGGAGGACGCCGCCATCTTCTACGGCCCCTACATGGCCGCCAACTGGTACGACATCGAGGAAGACGAAGAAGAATAAGACCCTTCTCTCGCGCCGCGCCGGGGAGCCAGCCTCCCCGGCCTTCTTCCGGAGCCTGGAGACGCCGGACGAGGACCGCCTCGTCCGGCTCCCCAGGCTCCGGCATTTGCGGTGGACGCACGCGCCCGCCGCCGGAGGGCTTCCCCATGAGATCCCCGCTCCCTCGCCTCGTGTGGCTTTTCCTGCTCCTTTGCCCGGGCCTGTTCCCGGTCGCTTCCGTCCTGCACGCGGACGCCGCCACGGTCGCGGCCCGGAACGTGACGCTGCCCGCGGCCGGGCATCCGATTGTCGCGACGCTCTTTCCCGCTGCGGGAGAGGCCAAGCGCCCGGCCGTCATCCTGCTGCACGGACGGCAGGGACTCGCGCCCTTCGCCGCCTATTACCGCCGCCAGGCCGAAGCCCTCGCCGAAGCAGGCATGGACGCCTACCTGCTCACCTACTACGACGCGGAGGACCTCGCCCGGGCCAACTCCCCGGACCCGGCCGCGCGCCAGACCCTTTTCCGGGAGCGGGCCGAAGCCTGGGCCGGACTCGTGCGCGCCGTTGCGGGCGATATCCTGGCCGGCGCCCTGTCCTCGGGACGCGTGGGGCTTCTCGGTTTTTCCCAGGGAGGGTTCCTGGCTGCCGGCGTCGCCGGGACCGACCCGCGCGTCGCCGCCCTGGTCGTGTATTACGGCGGCGTCCCGAACGTATTCCGGGATGCCGTCGGGCATCTGCCGCCCCTGCTCGAACTGCACGGCGACGCCGACGCCGTCGTCGCACCCGCGGCGGGCAAGGCGCTGGTCGACCTGGCCCTGGCATGCGGCGGGCAGGCCACGATGCAGGTTTTCCCCGGGGCCGGACACGGCTTTTCCGGGGACGACGCCGGGAGAGCGCAAAAGATGACCGTGGATTTCCTGCGCCGGCATCTGCTGCAAAACGCCGATTGAACGGTGGACGCGGGCAGGCATTGGCGGCTAAGGGAGAAAAGGGCGCGCACGCCTTGCGGCCGCGCCGGCTTTTGCCCGGAAAACCTCTTTTTTCCGGCGCTGCAAAGGAGAGACAGCCATGCTTTTGATTGACGGGAAAAAAGTCGCGGCCGAACTGCGTCTCAAAGTCCGCAACGAAGTCGACGCCATCGCCCGGGAATACGGCCGCCCGCCCCACCTGGCCGTCATCCTCGTCGGCGACGACCCTGCCTCCCAGGTCTACGTGCGCTACAAGGAGAAAGCCTGCGAGGAAGTGGGCATCGCCTCGCGCATCTGGCGGCTCGACGCCGCGACCACGCAGTGCGCCCTGGAGCGCCACATCACCGAGCTGTGCGAAAGCGACGACATCGACGGCATCCTGCTCCAGCTGCCCCTGCCGCGCGGCCTCGACGCCAACCGCTGCCTGGCGATCATCGACCCGAAAAAGGACGTGGACGGCTTCCACCCCGAAAATGTGGGCCGGCTCTCCATCGGCCTGCCGGGGCTCAAGCCCTGCACGCCCTACGGCGTCATGAAGCTGCTCGAATACTACGGCCTTTCCCCGGCCGGCAAACAGGCCGTGGTCGTCGGGCGCAGCAACATCGTGGGCAAGCCCATGACCATGCTGCTCTCCGCGCAAACGCCCTTCGGCAACGCCACCGTGACCATGTGCCACTCGCGCACCCCGGACCTCGCGGCCGTGTGCCGCCAGGCCGACCTGCTCGTGCCGGCCATCGGCAAGCCGAAGCTCATCACGCGCGACATGGTCAAGCCCGGCGCGGTCATCGTGGACGTGGGCATGAACCGCCTGCCCGACGGCAAGCTCTGCGGCGACGTGGACTATGAAAACGTCCTGGACCTCGTCTCGGCCATCACCCCGGTGCCCGGGGGCGTGGGGCCCATGACCATCGCCACGCTCATGGCCAACACCGTGGAAGCCTTCCGCTGGCGGCGCGAAAAGCCGCTGTGCCCGGTGGATTAGGCCCGGGGCGCATGTTCTCCCTGGCCTCCATCCCGCATCTGGCCCGAAACGCCCGGCGGTTCACGGAAATCGCCGGCGTTTTGGCCAAGTACGGCCTGGCCGAATTCCTTGCCGCCACGGATACGTCCTTTTTCGGCGACCATCTCAAAGGGCCGGCCGGGACGACGCTGTCGGGACTGACGCGCGAGGCGCGGCTGCGCCTGGCCATGACCGAACTCGGGGCCACGGCCGTCAAGATCGGGCAGATCCTGTCCACGCGCCCGGACCTCGTCGGCCCGGAGACCGCGGCGGAACTGGCCAAACTGCGCGACGACACCGCCCCGGACGCCCCGGGCGTCGTACGCGCCACTATCGAAGCCGAACTCGGCGCGCCCCCGCAGGCGCATTTCAGCACGTTCGAGGAAACGCCCGTCGCCTCGGCTTCCATCGGCCAGGTGCACCGGGCGACGCTCGCCGACGGGTCGCGGGTGGTGGTCAAGGTGCAGCACGCGGGCATCGAGGACGACGTACGCGCGGACCTCGACATCGCCATGGGCTTGGCCGAACTCGCCGAGCGCGGCATCGTGGAACTGCGCCTGTACCAGCCCCTGGCCGTAGCCGCGGAAATGCGCCGCACCATCCTGCGCGAGCTCGATTTCACGCGCGAGGAGCGCAATCTCCGCAACTTCGCCGCCAACTTCAGCGGCGACGCGCGCGTGGTTTTCCCGCGCACGTTCCCGGGCCAAAGCGCCCGGCGCGTGCTCACCATGGAGGAGCTCGACGGGCAGTCCGTGGCCGCGCTCGCCGCCGCGCCGGCCACCCCCGAGGAGTCCGCGCGCCGCACGCGCCTGGCCCATAACGCCGCGGACATCTTTTTGGAGATGATCTTTCGCGACAACTTCTTCCACGCCGACCCGCACCCGGGCAACATCCTGATCCTTGGCGGCGACCGGCTGGGCCTGCTCGACTGCGGCATGGTCGGGCGCATCGACGAGCGCACGCGCCGCGCCCTGGAAGACGCGCTTCTCGCCGTCGCCTCGGGCGACGCCGAGGCGCTCACGGAACAGGTCATGCGCCTGGGGCGCGTGCCGCCGGGACTCGACCGGCAGGCGCTGGCCGCCGAGGTGGAGGAATTCGTCGCCGACTACGCCGGCCAGTCCGTGGGCGCGTTCGACCTGTCCGGCGCGCTCGGGGACATGGCCGCCCTGGTGCGCCGCCACGGCATCCTGCTGCCGCCGACCGTGGCCCACCTGCTCAAGGTGTTCGTGGTCCTGGAAGGGGCCTCGCGCCAGCTGCACCCCGGGTTTTCGCTGCTCGAGGTCCTCACGCCCTACGCCGCCAAGATCCTCGCCCGCCGCTTCTCCCCGGGCGAAGTGTTTTCCAAGCTGCGGCGCGGCGCGCGCGACTGGAACGCCCTGTTCGAAACGCTGCCCCGCGACGCCGCCGAGATCCTGCGCCGCGCCCGCGACGGCCGCCTCGACGTGCGCCTGGACCACAAGGGCCTGGACGGCACGGTCAACCGGCTGGTCTACGGCATCGTCACGGCGGCGCTGTTTCTCGGCTCGTGCATGCTGCTCGCCAGCCGCGTGCCGCCGCTCGTTTTCGACGTCTCGCTTTTCGGCGCGCTCGGCTGCCTCTGGGCCATCGTGCTCGGGCTGCGGCTGCTGCGCGCCATACGCCGCAGCGGCGAGCTCGGCGGACGCTCGTAACGCCCGCTCCCCGCTTCTTCCCCAAAAAGAAACGGGCCCGCCCCCGAAAGAACGGACCCGCCAGCAGGCCCGCGCGGCGCGCGACGGTCCCGGACCGCCGAACGCCGCGCGAGGATTATTAACCCTTGCCGCAGGCGCAGCCGCAGCCGGCCGCCTGGGCCGTCGGCGGCAGGGGGTTTTGCAGGTGGCGGTCCAGGGCGGCCAGGACCGATTCCAGGGTGCAGCGGCAAAGCGTCTCGCTCCCGATCTGCACGTTGGGGCCGCTGGCGCACTGTTCGTGGCAAAACGACGCCTTGACGACCACGGCGTTTTCCAGGCCCTGGTCGATGATGTGCGCGAGCAGGCCGTTCAGGATTTCCTGCGCGCCGCGCAGGTGGCAGCTCGTGCCGAGGCACACCTGCACCTGGATGCGCGGCTCCTTGGGGTCGCCGAGCAGCACCAGGGTTTCGTCGGTGATGCGACGCCGGCTCTGGTAGCCGGTGTGCAGCAGTTCGTGGGCCTTGTGCCCGCCGATGTCGCCCAGGAACTTGGCGTAGCACTGGTTGACGAAGATGTTGTCCTGCGCCTTGTGCAACTGGCGGCCCTTGTCGCTCTTGTACAGGCCCTTGGCCCGGCGCTTGCGCACGGCGAGATCCAGGTTGACGGGCTGGCCCGCGCCGCCGACGCAGCCGCCGGGGCAGGCCATGACCTCGATCAGGTCGTAGTCGCACTTCCCGGCCTTGACCTTCTCGGCCACGACGCGGGCATTGGCCAGGCCGTAGACCACGGCCAGGCGCAGGGTCGCGCCGCCGACTTCGATGTTGATCTCGCGCAGGCCCGAATCGCCGCGCACCTCGTTGAAGTCGGTGTTGTAAAGGGTTTCGCCCGTCGCCTTTTCGGCGGCGTAGCGCAGCACGGCCTCGGTGACGCCGCCGGACGCGCCGAAAATCACGCCCGCGCCCGTGCCGAAGCCGAAGGGCATGTCGCGCGACTGGGGCTCGAGGTCGTTAAAGCGCAGCCCCGCCTGCTCGATCATGCGCGCGAGCTCCTGGGTGGTCAGCACGGAGTCCACGTCCGGGCTGCCGTCTCTCACGAACTCCGGACGGCGCGCCTCGAACTTTTTCGCCGTGCAGGGCATGACCGAAACGACGGCCAGCTTCTTGCGCGGGATGCCCAGCTGCCCGGGCAGCATTTCCTTGACCAGCGAACCGAACATCTGCTGCGGCGAGCGGCAGGAAGAGAGGTTGGGCAGGAGTTCCGGAAAATACTGCTCGGCGAACTGCACCCAGCCGGGACAGCAGGAGGTGAACTGCGGCAGCTTCTCGCCCTTGGCCTTTCGCGCCAGGAACTCCTCAGCCTCCTCGATGACCGTAAGGTCGGCGGCGAAGGTGGTGTCGTAGACATGGTCGAAGCCGATGGTCTTCATGGCCGCGACCACGCGGCCCATGATCGGCTCGCCCGCGGGCGTGTTGAAGCACTCGCCGATGCCCACGCGCACGGCCGGGGCGATCTGCGCGACGACCGTCACCTCGGGGTCGGCGAGCAGGTTCCAGACGTCCTCGATCTCGGACTTGGGCGTCAGCGCCCCGGTCGGGCACACGCTCGAGCACTGGCCGCAATTGACGCACTCGACGTCGGCCAGGCCCTTGCCGAAGGCCGGCAGCACCGCGGTCTTGTGCCCGCGGTAGGCGAAGCCGATGGCTCCGATGCCCTGGATTTCCGAGCACATGCGCACACAGTCGCCGCACAGCACGCACTTGTTGGGGTCGCGCACGAGCGACGGCGAGGAGACGTCCACGGCCACGGACTCCTGGATGGGCTTGAAGCGCACCTGGGACACGCCGAGCTTGCGCGCGATCTCCTGGAGCTTGCACGCGCCGTTGCGGAAGCACGTCGGGCAGCTCTGGTCGTGGTTGGCGAGCAGCAATTCCACGGCGATCTTGCGGATCTCGCGCAGTTCCTTGGTGTGGATGCGGATCTCCATGCCCGGCTCCGGGGGCGTCGAGCACGCGCCCATGATGCCGCGGTTTTTCACTTCCACCAGACACAGCCGGCAGGCGCCGTAAACCGAAAGGTCGGAGTGGTAGCAGAAGGTCGGCAGATCGATGCCGACCTTGCGGATAAGTTCGAGCAGGTTGCGTTCGCCTTCGATGGGAACGACCTTGCCGTCGATGACGACCGTTTCTTGCGTATTCCTGGTCATGGCTAGATTCCCTCCACCGCGCCGAACTTGCAGGCCGCCGCGCACGCGCCGCATTTGACGCAAAGCCCCTCGTCGATGCGGTGGGGCTGTTTTTTCTCGCCCATGATGGCCCCGACCGGACAGGCTTTCACGCACAGGCGGCAGCCCTTGCACACGGCGGGATTGATGCTCGGACGGGCGAGCGCCTTGCAGCGCCCGGCCCGGCAGCGCTTCTCGAAGACGTGCTCCTCGTACTCGTGGCGAAAATGCTTGAGCGTGGAGAGCACGGGGTTGGGCGCGGTCTTGCCCAGGCCGCAAAGCGAACCGATCTGCACGGCGTGGCCGAGGGTTTCGAGCAGCGCCAGCGTCTCGGCCGTGCCCCGACCCTCGATGACGTCGTCAAGGAGCGCCAGCAGCTGCTTGGTGCCCTCGCGGCAGAGCACGCACTTGCCGCAGGACTCGCGCTGCGTGAATTCCATGAAGAAGCGGGCCACGGAGACCATGCACGTCTTCTGGTTCATGACGACCAGGCCCCCGGAGCCGACCATGGCCCCGACGGAGCGCAGCGAATCGAAATCAAGCGGCAGGTCGAGCAGGTCCGGGGTCAGGCAGCCGCCCGAGGGGCCGCCGATCTGCACGGCCTTGAACCCGGCCTTGTCGATCAGGCCCCGGTCGTCGGTGACGCCGCCGCCGATGTTGAGCACGATCTCGCCCAGGGTCGTGCCGAAGGGCACTTCAATGAGCCCCGTGTTGCAGACGTGGCCGGTGAGCGCAAAGGTCTTGGTGCCCGGGGATTTCTCGGTGCCGCACTCGCGGTACTTGGCCGCGCCGCCCATGATGATGCGGGGCACCTGCGCCAGGGTCTCGACGTTGTTGATGACCGTGGGCTTGCGCCACAGGCCCTTTTGCGCCGGAAAGGGCGGCTTCGGCGCGGGCATGCCGCGCCGGCCCTCGATGGAGGCCATCAGCGCCGTTTCCTCGCCGCACACGAACGCGCCGGCCCCTTCCATGACTTCCAGGCGGAAGGACTGGCCCGAGCCGAAGAGGTCGTCGCCCAGGAACCCGGCGGTTTCGGCGTCGGCCACGGCCTGGCGCATGCGCTTGACCGCCAGGGGATACTCGGCGCGCACGTAGATGTAGCCCTCGTCCGCGCCGATGCCCCGGGCGGCGATCATCATGCCCTCGATGACGCAGTGGGGGTTGCCCTCCATGACGGAGCGGTCCATGAACGCGCCCGGGTCGCCTTCGTCGCCGTTGCAGATGACGTATTTCTTGGCGTTGTCCTGGACGCGGGCGGCCTCCCATTTGCGGCCGGTGGGGAAGCCGCCGCCGCCGCGACCGCGCAGGCCCGATTCGGAAATGACGTCGCACACGGCCTTGCCGTCCATTGCGGCGAAGGCCTTGCGCGCGGCCGCGTAGCCGCCGTGGGCCACGTATTCCTTGATCTCGTCGGGGTCGATGAAGCCGCATTCCTTGAGCACGCTGCGGTGCTGGCGCTGGTAGAAGGGAATCTGGTCCGGGCCGAGGCACTTTTCCCGGGTGCGCGGCTCGACGTAGAGCAGGCGCTCCACGGGTTCGCCCTTGAGCAACGTGAGGTTCACGATGTCCGGGACATCCTCTTCGCAGACTCTCGTATAGAGGATGTTCTCGGGCAGGATGGTGACGAGCGGTCCCATCTGGCAAAAGCCCTGGCAGCCGCTGTGGGAGACGCGCACGCCGTCGCCGTGGCCTTCGGGCTTAAATTCCAAAACGACGTCGAGGCCGGCGGCGGCCATCTGCTTTTCCAGGGCGGCGAGCACCTTCCTGGAGCCGTTGGCCACGCAGCCGGTGCCGGCGCACACGATCACTCGGCGCAGGCCCGCCTGCGCGGCGTTCGCGGGGACGGCGGCGGCATCCTGAATGGGACCTTCCATTACTGCAACTCCTTGGCGCGGATGCCATCGATGAGGGACACGGCGCGCTGCGGGGTCATCTGGCCGTAGACGTCCTCGTTTATGACCATGACCGGGGCCAGGCCGCAGGCCCCCAGGCAGGCCACGGTCTCGACGGTGAAGAGCATGTCCGGCGTGGTCGCCTTTTCCTCGGACAGGCCGAGGCGGTCGCGCAGGGCTTCCAGGATGGGGATGGAGTGCTTGACGTGGCAGGCGGTGCCGTCGCACAGGCGCACGATGTACTTGCCCTTGGGGGTGAGCGCGAAGTGGGCGTAGAAGGTGGCCACGCCGAAGACGTTGGCCGCGGGGATGCCCAGGGAGGTGGCCACGTAGGAGAGCACTTCCTCGGGGAGGTAGCGGTACTCTTCCTGCAGGGCTTGCAAAATGGGCACCAGCCGGGCGGGGTGGCGACCGTAATGGTCGAGAATGCCGCACAGCTTCTGGAATTTGGTGGTTTCCGCCAAGCAGGCGGCCATGTTCGGCTCCATCCGTTGATCTCCTTTTCGACTGCAAGCGTTTATCGGAGTCCACACGCCGGGTATCGCGGCCTTCGCCGCCGCCCTGGACGCCATCGCGCGCCGCGGCGTCCGGCTGCGCAAATGCAACCTGCGAAAACGCCTCACCGCCGTCGCCATCCGACAACTCCCGGGCGCGACGCCGGAGAGGCGCCGTGCACGGGCGTCGGAAATCGATCCGTCAGATCGCACCAGGGGCATGTTGTCAGGGGGCCGCGCGAGGAACGCCTTAGCGGCCGGGTCGGGCGGGAACAGCAAGATGCATGCTATTCATCGGACGTCTGACGGGACATGGCAGTGAATACTGTTATTTTATTGATGAAATTTAAAGAAATCGTGACGGGAGGAGAGCGGGGCGCGCGGGATCGCACGCGCGGGGCGTCACGGCGCGTTGCGGATTAGCATCATGTTTTGCAAATTTGCAACATACCCGAGTAAAGCACCGGGTATTTCTGCAACGAAATAATGGACTAGATTTGTCGGATTAGTTGCAAAAACGCATCACACAAGAGCGTCATGCGCCGAAACCGCCGCAGCCCCAGGCGAAGCCCCCGGGCCGCAACGCACCGCCGCCACGCACGGCCCGTCTCCCGAAAGCCCCTCGAAAAGCGCCGCCTCGAGCGCATCCGCGCGCGACACGCAAAGCCCCCGCGCGCCCAGCGCGCGGCCGAACGCCGCGAAATCGGGAACAGCCCCAGCGCCTTCGGCGACAAGGGCCGCGACCAGGACCGGCAGGCCGCAGCGCGCCGCCGTGGCCAACTCCGTGCCCAGGGCGAGCAGGCCGCGCGCATCCGTGACGCAGGCCACGGCGCGCGGCCCCACGGCGGCCTTCACCCCCACCGCCGCCGCCACGGCCCAGCCCGCAGGCGCGCACGGCGCGGGCGTGAAATAGGCGCACGGCCGCACCGCCGTGAAGCCGTGGGTGAAAAAGGGCCGCTGCGCAAACGCGTCGACCACGAGGCAGCCGTCGCGGGGCAGCGCCCGCCGCAACGCCGCGGCCACGGCCAAGGGGTCGGGCGGGGCGTCGGACGCTCCCGGCGCGCCCGCAGATCCCTCGGGAGGCGCGGCCTCCCGCAGGGCCCTGGCCCAGGCCGCGCGCGCCTGGTTGCCCGCCCGCAGCCGGTTGATGCGGGCCGAACCGCCTTCGAGCATGAGTTCCAGCGCCGCCCGGCAATCGCCGACCACGGGCACGTCCACGGGAAACGCGCGCCCGATGGCGGCCGGATCCGCGTCCACCTGCACGAGGGTGCGTCCGGGCGCAGGAAACGTCGCCCCCGCGGGGCCGCCCCCGCCGGACAGGCCGCAGCCGAGCAGGATAAGCACATCGAGAGGCTGCGTCAGCAGGGCCCCGGCCGCGCGGCCGGGGCCGTCGCACACGCCGAGGCACAGGCGGTGGTCTCCCGGAAACGCCCCCTTGCCCCGCACGGTCGTGGCAACGGGCAGCTCGAACTGCTCGGCAAAGGCGATGAGCCGCCGCACGGCCCCGGCCTTTTCCACGCCCGCGCCGGCCAGGACGGCCACGCGCGCCGGCGTGGAGCCGCCGCCGTCGGGCACGAGGATCCGCCACAACCGTTCCACGGCGACCGCGTCCACGAAGCGCGGCCGGTAAGCCGCGGCGTCCAGGGGCTGCCACGTGGCGACGTCCCCGGCCGCCCCCCCGCCGCCGGGTTCGGGCGGCAGGCTGAAAAGGACCGGCCCCCGGGGGGCGGCGAGCATGCGCGCCAGACCCGCGCGCAGCGTTTGCGGCGCCGCGTCCGGCGTCGCCGCGGCAAAGGACGCGGTCGCGGCCGGAGCGAGCAGGGACAGGCCGCATC
>JAEWPX010000041.1 GCA_023399375.1 Pseudomonadota bacterium
TGGTCGATGGAAACAGGGAGGTCGGCTTCGGTGAAGTAGCTCATGGCATCCTCCAGGTTGGCGGTTTACCGACTCTTGTCATAAAACCCGCCCGCGCGGGCAGAAAGCCTTTGTGCGCAATTTCACGTTACGCCCAACCCCGCCTTCTGCCAAGCCTTTCCCGCCTGTTTTTCCTCTTACCAGCCGAGCACGTAGCCGAAGATGAGTGGCGCGACGATGGAGGCGTCGGAATTGATCATGAAGCGCGGCGTGTCCACGTCGAGCTTGCCCCAGGTGATCTTTTCGTTGGGCACCGCGCCCGAGTAGGAGCCGTAGGACGTGGTGGAGTCGCCGATCTGCGCGAAGTAGGCCCAAAACGGCGTGTCGTCGCGCTGAAGGTCCTGGATGAGCATGGGTACGACGCAGATGGGAAAATCCGCCGCGATGCCGCCGCCGATCTGGAAAAAGCCCACTGGCACCTTGGCCCTCGCCTGCTCGGTGTACCAGTTGGCGAGCATCTGCATCTGCTCGGTGCCGTGGCGCACGGCCCCGTGCCCTTTGACGTGGCCCATCATGATCTCGGCGCAGAAGATGTTGCCGAGCGTGCTGTCTTCGAAGCCGGGGGTGAAGATGGGCAGATTCTTCTCCTTGGCGGCGAGCACCCAGGAGTGCTCGCGGGGCACCTGGAAGAACTGTCCGATGTCGGGCTGGTCGAGCAGCGCATACATGAACTCGTAGGGAAATTTCGGCGTGCCGGCCGCGGCGGCGTCGGCCCAGAGCTTGGAGATGCGGCGCTGCACCTGGCGCATGACGCCCTCGGGGATGCAGGTGTCGGTGACGCGGTTGAAACCGGCGTCGTAGAGCTCTTTTTCGGCCTCGGGCGAAAGGTCCCGGTACTCGGGGACCATCTTGTATTCGTTGTGGTTGAAAAGGTTGAAGAGGTCCTCTTCCAGGTTGGCGGCGGTGCAACTGATGGCGTGCACCTTGTCCTGACGGATCATCTCGGCCAGGGAGATGCCGAGTTCGCAGGTGCTCATGGCGCCGGCCATGGTGAGGAACATCTTGCCGCCGCGCCCGAGCAGGTCGTTCCAGGCCTTGGCGGCGTCGAGAGTCTCGCGGGCGTTGAAGTGACGGAAATGGGTTTCCATGAAACGGGATATGGTGGACATCATGTCTCCTTGGGTTGTGACGGGCGAAAGATTCCTGCAGCGCCCGCTTGTCCGCGCGTCGCCCGGAATGGGGGGCGTCAATGCCCCGCGATGACGGCAAGGTCCGGGACGCAAGCAAGAAAGCATACCCGCTCTTTTACGGACCGTCCAGAGGCGCACCGGACGCGCAGCGGCTGGAAAACGTGCGTTACGATGCGAGCAACGCGTTGAGCGCCGTGACGATGCCGTCCTTGTCGATGCCGCACAAGGCGCGCAACGCCTTTTGCGCGCCGTGTTCCACGAACGCATCCGGCAAGCCCAGGCGGTGAACTGTCAGGCGGCCGAGCGCCCCGGCGTCCTCGAGCATCTCCAGCACGGCCGAGCCGAAGCCGCCCAAAAGGACGTTTTCCTCCGCCGTCAGCCACAAGGGGAATTCCCGGGCCAGCTCCAGCAACTGTTCGCGCGGCAGGGGCTTGACGAAGCGGGCGTTGAAGACGGCCACCTCCTTGCCCGTGGCGGCGGCAATTTCGTTGGCGGCGGCCACGGCAGGCATGACCCGGCTGCCGATGGCCACGACCAGCGCATCCCTGCCCGGGCGTACCAGTTCGCCGCGCCCAAGCGGCAACGGCTCGGGATTTTCGGGCAAAGGCAGGCCCTCGCCCGCCCCGCGCGGGTAGCGGATGGCCGCCGGGCCGTCGTGGCGCAAGGCCGTGGCCAGCATCACGGGCAACTCGGCCTCACTGGCTGGGGCCATGACCACGAGGTTCGGGATATGACGCAGGTAGGAGAGGTCGAACGCGCCGTGGTGCGTGGCCCCGTCCTCGCCGACCAGGCCGGCGCGGTCGAGGCAGAAGGTCACAGGCAGGTTTTGCAGGCAGACGTCGTGCACGATCTGGTCGTAGGAGCGCTGGAGAAAGGTCGAGTAGACCGCGACCACGGGACGAAAGCCCTCCATGGCGAGGCCGGCGGCGAAAGTCACGGCGTGTTGCTCGCAGATGCCCACGTCCACGAAGCGCTCGGGCATGTCCTTGGCGAAATCCGCCAGTCCCGTGCCCTCGGGCATTGCCGCGGTGATGGCCATGACGCGATCGTCGGCCCTGGCCAGGGCCGTGAGCGCCTGGCCGAACACCTGCGTGTAGCTCGGCGGGCACACGCCCGGTTTTTCCACAAGCCCGGTCTCGGGCTCGAAGCAGCCCACGCCGTGGAAATAGGTGGGGTTGCTCTCGGCCGGGGCGTAGCCGCGCCCCTTCTTGGTCAGCACATGGACGAGGACCGGCCCGTCGATCTCCTTGACTTCCTTGAACACTTCGATCAGCCGCGCCGTGTCGTGGCCGTCGATGGGGCCGAGGTAGTTGAAACGGAAGGCCTCGAACAACATGCCCGGTGTGAAAAAGCTTTTAAACGACTCCTCGCCCCGGCGCACGTAGCTCATGAGGTCGCTGCCGTAGGGCAGGGAGCCGATCCAGCCTTCCATGTCCTTCTTGAGCCGCTTGACCCAGCGTTGGTTGAGCTTGCGGCTCAAAAACAGCGACAACGCGCCCACGTTTTTCGAGATGGACATCTCGTTGTCGTTGAGTACGACGATGAGTCGCCCGCCCCAGCCGCCGGCCTGGTTGAGGCCTTCGTAGGCAAGTCCCGCCGTCATGGAACCGTCGCCGATGACCGCCACCACATCGTGGCTCTCGCCCTTGAGGTCCCGGGCCATGGCCATGCCCAGGGCGGCGGAGATGGACGTGCTCGAATGGCCCACGCCAAAATGGTCGAACGGGCTTTCCGCCGGCCGCGGAAAGCCGCTCACCCCGCCGAAGGTGCGCAGGGTGTGAAACTCCTGCTGCCGGCCGGTGAGCAGCTTGTAGGCGTAGGCCTGATGGCCCACGTCCCAGACCAACTTGTCGCGGCCGGGGTCGAACACGGACAACAGCGCCAGGGTGAGCTCCACGACGCCGAGCGAGGGGGCGAGATGCCCGCCGTTCATGGAGACCGTGCCGATGATGACCTGCCGGATCTCCTCGGCAAGGGCGGTCCGTTCGTCGGCGGTCAGGCCCGCCACGTCGTGTGGATGGCTGATCCGGGGCAATATGCGCAGCGCCGTGTCCGAAAGTACGGTCATCAGTTTCTTTCCTTGTCCGTCGAGAACGCCCGCGTTCCAGGCGTCTCGCGGCTTGCAGCGTCATGCCGGCTCACGCGCCGGAACTCACCACTTCTCGCGATGGATGCGCTCCGGACGGAACCGGTCCTGGGGCGCGGGATGCTCGGCCGGATGCCCCATGACGAGCAACGCCATGGGCGTGACGGTTTCCGGCATGCCAAGCAGGGCGCGAAACGCCTCCACCCGCTCGGGCAGCGGGAAAATGCCGGTCCAGACAGCCCCGAGCCCCAGGGCGTGGGCGGCGAGCAGCATGTTCTCGGCGCATGCCGAGGCGTCCTCGATCCAGTAGCCGCCGCATTTGTCGAGGCCGAGGTCGCCGGCGACCAGGATGGCCACCGGGGCGTTTTTCGCATAGGCGGCATAGGGGTTGATGGCCCCGACCTTGGCCAGGGTGGCTTTGTCGCGCACGACCACGAACTGCCAGGGCTGCTCGTTGCAGGCCGACGGGGCCTGCATGCCGCAACGCAAAATCTCCTCCACCAGGGCGTCGGACACCGGCGCGTCGGTATAGGTCCGCACGCTGCGCCGGGTCTTGATGGCCGCGATGGCATCCATGGGCGCGGCCTTGTCCTGGGCGCCGGCACGGGAAGCGAGCAGCACGGCCGGTGCCGCCGCCGCGAGCAGGCCGAGCATTCTCCTGCGAGGCATCCTTCGCGTCTTGCCGCCCATATCCGTCCTCCCGGCGCTGGCGCGCCTCTACTGAACCCGAACCACGATATAGCGGGCGAGTTCCCGCAGGAAATCCGCGGCCGGACTTTCGTAGGCGGCGATGGCGGCCAGGGCGGCGTCCACGCGCGCCTCGGCCAGCCGCCGGCTCTCTTCCAGGCCGACCAGGCTCGGGTAGGTGTTCTTGCCCTGCTCGCGGTCGCTGCCCACGGGCTTGCCGAGGGTCGCCGCGTCGCCCACTTCGTCCAGAATGTCGTCCACGATCTGGAACGCCGCGCCCACGGCCTCGCCGTATTCCCGGGCCCGGCAGACGCCGTCCTCGCCCGCGCCGGCAAGGATCGCGCCGCACACGCACGAGGCGGTAAGAAGCGCGCCGGTCTTGAGCGCCTGCATGTGGGCAAGCTCGGCCAGGGTCAGGCCCTGGCGCGCGGTGTATTCCATGTCGAGCACCTGCCCGCCGACCATGCCGGCCGCGCCGGCGGCCCGGGCGGCCTCGCCAAGGGCCGGCAGCACCTTGTCCGCCTCGACGCCGGGCCAGGCGCGGCTCATGCAGCCGAAGGCCTCGGTCAAAAGCGCGTCGCCGGCCAATATGGCCCCGGCCTCGCCGTAGACCTTGTGGTTGGACGGCCGGCCCCGGCGCAGGTCGTCGTCGTCCATGGCCGGCAGGTCGTCGTGAATGAGCGAATAGGTGTGGATGATCTCGAACCCGGCGGCAAAAGGCATGACCCGCGCCCGGTCCACGCCGAACAGCTCGGCGAAGGTCAGGCAGAGGCACGGCCGCAGCCGCTTGCCCCCGGCCAGGAGCGAATATTCCATGGCGGAGAGCAACCCTTCGGGCACGCCGCGTTCCCGCATGCGCGCGCCGAAGCGCTCCCGCAGATAGACCTCGACCTCGGCCGCCTGGGCGGCCAGACGTTCCTTCACCGTCACGCGTCGTCCTCCCCGGATTCACGCGCAGCAAGCTGCGTGGCCTCGACGTCGAAGGGAACGGGCGTTCCATCCTCGCCGGCGAGGGATATTTCAAGACGGGCGGCTTCCAGGCGCTTGCGGCACGAGGCGACGAGCCCCATGCCTTCCTTGTAGAGCGCCACGCCCTTCTCCAGCGGCACATCCCCGGCTTCCAGGCGCGCGGCGATGCGCTCCAGGCGTTCCAGGGCCTTTTCAAAGGATTCTTCCTTGATGTTGCTCATGGGCGCTCTCCGCTCCCTTCCCCGCTTGCGCCGCCGTCTGGGGGCACGGCTTCTTCCACCGCCGCCCGGACGCGGCCTTCATACACCATGATGTCCAGCTTGTCGCCCGGCCGCGCATCGCCCGCCCGGCGCAGGAATTTACCGGTGCGCACAAGCGTCGTCAGGCTGTAGCCCCGGGCCAGGGGCGCTTCGGGGTCAAGGCCGGCAAATCGCGCCGCCGCCAGTTCCAGCCTATGGTCGTGATCGGCGACGAAAAGCTTCATGGCGCTTTCGAGCGCCTCGGCGCGCCGCGACAGGCCCTGCTCGCGCGCCTCCAGGCCCTGCGGCCCGAAGCGCAGGCCCAGGCGGTCGCAGAGCTTCCCGACCCGCCCGCCAAGGGCGTCAAGCCAGCCCTCGCCGGCGCGAGAGAGCCGCTCGCCCGCGGCGGCGAAACGCTCCTCCAGTCGCTGCAAGCGGTTTGCCGGTGACAGCCAGGAAAGCCCCCGGGCCAGGGCCGCCAGTTCGCGCTCGCGCACGGCAAGAAGCCGCGCCGCGCCCCGGCGCAGGCCCATCTCCAGATCGTCCAGGCGCTGGGCGAACTGCACGCGCTCGGGCCAAAGCAGCTGCGCGGCATGGCTCGGCGTCGCCGCCCGCACATCGGCCACCATGTCCGCAATGGTCACGTCCACCTCGTGGCCCACGCCCGTCAGCACCGGCAGCGGCGAGGCGAATATGGCCTTGGCCACTTCGATGGTATTAAACGCCCACAAATCCTCAAGGGAACCGCCGCCACGGATGAGCACCACCACTTCGGCCCAGTCGTCGGCCACGGCGCGCAACATCGCGCGCACGATGCCTACCGGCGCGGCGTCGCCCTGCACCAGCGTCGGATAGACGCGCACGGCCGCGCCATACCCCCGCTCGCGGCCGATGCGGATGAAATCGCGCACCGCCGCGCCCTTCGGCGCGGTGACCACGGCCACCCGCGTCGGATGGCGCGGCAACGGCCGCTTGCGCTCCTGATCGAAATAGCCCTTGGCGGCCAGGTCCTTCTTGAGGGCTTCGAATTCCTGCCACAGCCGCCCTTCGCCCATTTCCTGGACCAGCTCGGCCACCAGCTGATAACTGCCGCGCGGCGCATACACCGTCAGCCGGCCGGCGACCATGACCTCCATGCCGTCAACGAGCGTTTCGGCCAGCGACTGCTCGTACACCTCGCCCGTCAGCGGATCGTAGCGCCCGCCGCCGGCCAGCGCCTTGCCGCCCTGCGCGCCCTTGAACCAGACCACGGCCAGCGACGCCTCGGCATCGCGCAGCGAAAAATACATATGCCCCGAGCCTGGGCGCGACAAATTCACCACCTGCCCGCGCACCCAGACAAAGGGGAACTCGGACTCGATGACGTCCCTGACCGACCTGGTCAGCTCGCTGACTTCGAACACATGAGGCATAATGTGGAAGGAGAAACGTGGAATCTGGGGGAGGGAACCCCCTTTTTGAAAAAAGGGGGTTCCCTCCCCCAGAC
>JAEWPX010000048.1 GCA_023399375.1 Pseudomonadota bacterium
CACCCCCACCCTCCCCGAAAAACTTTCAAGGGGGGATAATGCCCCCGCGCAGGCGACGGACCCTATGCAGGGGGTCCGGGGGGGATGATCCCCCCCGGCCGCCGGAGGCATCTTCCATGGACGTGACCTTCGGTCAGAACACCATCGGCTATCGGGACGGGGCGGAGGCGTATCTGCTGCGCTTTTTCAGCGAGCACAGCGTCGACGAATACGAGCTCTATCCCCGGGACGCGCCATGGGCCATCCGCTACCATCTGACCCCGCGCCGCAAGACGCTGCTTTCCTGGCTCGACTTCGGCCCGGGCGGCGAAATTCTCGAACTCGGCGCCGGCTGCGGCGCGCTGACCGCGCACCTTGCCACGTTGCCGCATCGCGTCACGGCCGTCGAAGGCTCGCCCGAGCGCGCGGCCGTCATCGCGGCCCGCTGCCGCCGTGCGCAAAATCTTGAGATCGTCGCCGCCAACGCCGTGGGCCTCCCGTATGACGGGCGTTTCGACGTGGTCACGCTCATCGGCGTGCTCGAATACGCCGCCGCGTTCGTGGACGACCCAAGGCCCCACGAACGCCTGCTCGCCGAGGCCAGGCGCTACCTTAAGCCCGACGGCTGCCTGATCCTCGCCATCGAAAACCGCATGGGCCACAAATACCTGGCCGGGCTTCCCGAGGACCATACCGGCCGGCCCTACCACGGCATAAACGGCTATCCCGGTCCGGGCGGCGCGCGCACCTTCGACCGCCCGACGCTTGCCGCCATGCTCGCCCGGGCGGGATTTTCCGCCCAGCACTGGCACTACCCCTCGCCGGACTACAAGACCCCGGACGGCGTCGTGTCCGAACGGGCGCTCACGACCCCAGGGTTCAACGTCCTGCCGCTGCTCGAACTGCCTACGCCCGATCCCGGCGGCGAGGCTCTCCCGGCCTTCAACGAACGGGCGTTTCTGCGTTCGGCCCTGGCCGGCGGCGCGGCCGGGCACGTCATGAATTCCTTTCTCGTGCTTGCGGCCGCGACGGACGACGCGCCCCTGCTCGCCGCCAACGCCGACACCTTGGCCGTGGCCGTCAACGCCGACTCCTGTCCGCCGCGCTTTCAGACCATGACGCGCTTTGTCCGCACGGACGCCGGCGTGGTCGTTTCGCGCCGAAACCTCCACGACCTGCCGGAAACGGCGTTCACCTCTGGCCGCCAGCACGTCAAGGCCCGGGAGCCCTACCGCCTGGGCTACGCGAGCTTTCTGGAAACGACGCTCGACGCCGTGGAGGACGGGGGCATGGTCCGCGCCGCAAAGGCCCTCGCCGCCTGGATGGACGAGGCGGCGTCGCGCGCGCGACCCGCAACGCCCGAGGCCGTGCAAGGATTTTACGACTTCTGTCGCGAGCGCCTGGGCCGGGAGATCTATACGGGCCTTGATAACGACCTCTGGCTGCCGGGAAGCCTGCTCGACGCCCACCCGGGCAACGTGCTGCGCCATCCGGGCACGGGCGACATCCGCTACATCGACCTGGAGTGGCAGCTTGCCTGCGAAATCCCGCTGCGCCTGCTCATCGACCGGGGCGTCAACCTCGTCGGGCAAAAGCTCGCGGCATTCGCGGCCTATCTCGACCTGCCGCGGGAAGGGGCGCTGCCGCCGGCCATGGAGGCCGCGCTCGCCCGTCATCCGCTTTTCCGCCGCGCCGACGCCGAGTCCCTCGCCGCGCTCACCCAGTGGCTTTTCGCGGCCGTGACCCACGGCGACCTCGACCACCGCCGACAGCGTACCCCGGCCTGACGCGCCCCTTCCCCCCCGCCGTCCATTGGCGTATGGGGGGATGCCGCCGCGCAAGGATACCCTCTTTTATGAAGCAGCACGCAGCCGGTCCCACGCCGGAAATCCGCACGCCCTCCCCCGTCCTGGCCATGCTCGGGGTCAACCTCATGGTCTTCATGGCCACGCTCGACATGAGCATCGTCAACGTGGCCCTGCCGACCCTGGTCGAGACGCTGCACGCCGACTTCGCCGCCATCCAGTGGGTGATCTTAAGCTACGTGCTCGTCATCGCGAGCCTGTTGCTGCTGGTGTCGCGCCTTGGCGACATGCGCGACAAGAAACGCATCTTCTCGACCGGGCTCGTCATCTTCCTCGTCGCCTCCCTGTGCTGCGGCCTGGCCCCTTCGGCGTCCTGGCTCATCGCCTTTCGGGCGCTGCAAGGCATCGGCGCGGCCATGACGCAATCGCTCGGCATGGCCATCGTCACGCAGATCGCGCCGCCGTCGAGCCGCGGCCGGGCGCTGGGGTTCATCGGCGGCACCGTGGCCATGGGGCTCATGATCGGACCGCCTCTCGGCGGCATCCTCATCGGCATTTTCGGCTGGCGTTCGCTGTTCCTGCTCAATCTGCCCGTCGGCCTTGTCGCCTTGTGGGTGGTGGCCAGGCGCATGCCGCACCTACCGCCCGTGAAAACGGGCGAACGCTTCGACCTGCCGGGCGCGGCCGCGGCCAGCCTGACGCTCGGCGCGTACTGCCTGGGCATGACCGCGATCCAGCGGGGCGGCTTCGCCGATCCCGCCGGTCTTGCGCTCCTTGGCCTGTCCCTGGTCGGGCTTTTCGTGTTCGTGGCCATCGAGCGACGCGCCGCCCAGCCCATGCTCGACCTGACGCTTTTTTCCAACCCGCTGGTCACGCTGCCGCTTTGCATGGCGGTGCTGGTCTTCATCACCGGGGCCAGCGGCTTCATCATGCCGTTTTTCTTCCAGTCGGCCCAAGGGAGGTCCGTGACCGAAATGGGCCTGCTCATGATGCTGCTGCCGGCGTCCATGGCCCTGACCGCCCCGGTTTCCGGGTCGCTGGCCGACCGTTACGGCTCCCGGGGCATCTGCCTGCTCGGGCTCGTGGTGCTGTGCGGCGGCTGCTTTTCCCTGGGCACGCTGACCGTGGCCACGCCCTGGTGGGGCTACCTGCTGCGCACCTTGCCCGTGGGCCTTGGCATCGGCATCTTCCAGGCCCCCAACAATTCCTCGATCATGGGGGAGATGCCGCCGCACCGCCTGGGCGTCGGGTCCGGTCTCGCCAACTACGCGCGGGTGTTCGGGCAGTCCACGGGATTGCCGCTGGTGGGAGCGATATTCAGCGCATTGGTGCTGTCCTCGGGCCACATGGGCGCGCGGGCGGAATTCACCAACGCCGCGCCCGAGGCGCTGGCCGCCGGCGTGGCCGGGGTCTTCCGCTGGCTGGGCTGCCTGCTCTTCCTGGCCATCGCCCTGGGGGCGTTCGCCTGGCGCATCGAATCCAAACGGCGCAGGGCCAGAGCCGCCCAGCAGCCGCCAGCGGACGCCTAGCGTCGCAATCCCGAAATGCGCGCCGTTACATTTCGAGAACAATATCTTGCAATGATTCTTCTTTCTGAAATTCCGCGCTAGGCCGCCGCGACTTCCTCCGCCTTGTCGAAGAGCTCCCGCCGCACCCGGTCGCGCTCGCGCTCGACCTGCTCCTCCGTGGCCCCGAGTTCCTCCATGAGCCAGGCGGTCATGGAAAGCGCCACCTCGCCCTCGCTGGAAAAGACGGCCTGCACCCCGGCCGCGCGCAGGGCCTCGGCCTCGCGCAGGTAGCCGGCCCGGCTGACGACCCGCAGTGACGGGGCCAGGTCCAGGGCTGCGGCCGCGATCTCGCACGCATCGAGGCCCGAGGCCGTAATGAGCAGACTCCCGGCGCCCTCGATGCCCGCGTGGAGCAGGATCTCCCGGCTGGCGGCGTCGCCGTGGACCACGGGCAGGCCCTTGGCGCGCAGTTCCCGCACGGTTTCGATGTTCATCTCCACCACCACGGGCACGATGCCGTTGTCGCGCAGGATGCGGCACAGCATGCGGCCCACGGGACCGTAGCCCACGACCACGGCCAAATGGTCGGGCGCGTCCGCGAGGAGGGGGGCCTCGTCCTCGACGGTCTTGCCGGTGAAAAAGCCTCGGCGCTTGAGCCGCGCCAGGAGCGCGACGGTCCCCTGGTAGAGCCAGGGATTGAGGATGATGGAGACGACCGAGGCCACGACCAGGGCGTTGAAGGCCTCCTTGGGCAGCACGCCGAGGCTTGCGGCCATGGATGCCAGGATAAACGAGAATTCGCCGATCTGCGCGAGCGCCACGGCCACGGCGCACGCCACGTCCAGGGGCCGGCGCAGGAGCAGCACCACGGCCAACGCGGCCAGCGGCTTGCCGAGCAGTACGATGCCGAGCGTGGCAAGTTCGAGCTTCCAGCCGGCGAGCACGGTCGTCGGGTCGAGCAGCATGCCGACGGAGACGAAAAAGAGCACGGCAAAGGCGTCGCGCATGGGCAGCGCGTCCGAGGCGGCCCTGGCCCCGAATTCCGACTGCCCGACGATCATGCCGGCCAGAAACGCGCCCAAGGCCATGGACGCGCCGAAGACGAGCGCCGCGCCCACGGCCAAGCCAAGAGCCACGGCCAGCACCGCCAAGGTAAAAAGCTCCCGCGAACCCGTGCGGGCCACGTGGCCGAAAAAGCGCGGCAGAAGCCAGCGCCCGGCGACCGCGGTCACGGCGACGAGACCCGCGAGCTTGAGCAGCGCGAGCCCGAGCGTCAGGCCGAGGCCCGGCCCGCCCGCGTCCCTTTGGCCGTAAAAGACCGGCAACAGCAGCAGCACGAGGATCGTGAAGAGATCCTCCACGATGAGCCAGCCCACGGCGATGTGCCCCGTCGGCGTGTGCAGGGCGCGGTTGTCCGCGAGCACCCGCGTCAGCACCACGGTGCTGGCCACGGAAATGGCGATGCCGAAGACGATGCCCGCGGACCAGCTCCAGCCCAGGGCATGGGAGGCCACGGCCCCCAGGGCGGCCGAGACCGCGATCTGCGCCACGGCCCCAGGCACGGCCACGCCGCGCACGGCCATGAGGTCTTTGAGGTGGAAGTGCAGGCCCACGCCGAACATGAGCAGGATGACGCCGAGTTCCGCGAACTGGCCCGCGATTTCGCCGTTGGCGACATAGCCCGGGGTGAAGGGGCCGATGACAAAGCCGGCCAGCAAATAGCCGACGATGGGGGACATGTGCAGGCGTTTCGCGGCAAGGCCCAGAAGCAGGGCCGCAAGCAGGCCGGCGGTCAGGGTCAGGATGAGGCTTATTTCGTGGGACACGGGACCTCCGAAAAGGGGCGACGGGGTCGCCTCGTGCGGGGACCGGCAGGGCGCGCCGTCCCCGCGGCGTCAAGAAAGAGAAGTGTCATCGCATCGTAGCTACCGTAACGATCTCCGGCAGGCAACCCAGGGTCACGGATTCCACGGCGCATTGACAGCCCCGGCTTCCCTCCCGTAAATTTTCCGCATGGATGTCGCGACAAGGCCCTCCGATGCCGACGCCTTCGAGCGCCAGGCCAACCGGTTGCAGGAAGCCGTGGAAAACCTGTTTTCCTGCTGCCAGGCACGCATCGCCCTGCAAAGCGAGCGCTTCGGACTGCCGCCGGCGGCGCTTCGGGCCGTGCTGGCCCTGGGCGAAAGCCGCTACCTGGCACCGGGCGAGCTCGGCCGACGGCTCGGCGTCACCAAAAGCCGCGTGACCGCCGTGACCACGGGGCTTTTGCGCCAGGGGCTCATCGAAAAGCACCCCGACCCCGCCGACGCCCGCGTCACCCTGCTTTCCCTGACCCCGGCCGGCAAGCGCATGCGCGAGGACATCCGCACCTTCATGGTGAGCCTGTTCCAAAGCATGCTCGACCGGGTCGAGCCGGAGCGGCGCGAGGCCGTGCTCGCCTCCCTGGAAGTCCTGCGCCACTGCATGGACTCCGCCCGGGCGGAACTCATGGCCTGATCCGCGTCCCCGGCCCGCCCTTCCCAAATCCTGTCTTTTTTGTCATAAACGCCATATGGATATACCGCTGCTCCCAGATGTCACCATCATTTTCGGGCTGGCCGTCGTGGTCATCCTCGTCTGCCACCGCCTGAAAATTCCCGCCCTTGTCGGCATGCTGCTGACGGGCGTGGTCTGCGGCCCCTATGGCCTGGGTCTCGTACGCTCGGCCCACGACGTGGAAATCCTTTCGGAGATCGGCGTCATCCTGCTGCTTTTCACCATCGGTCTGGAGCTGTCCCTGTCCGACCTGTCGCGCCTCAAGCGACCGGTTTTCTATGGCGGCACGGCGCAGATGCTCCTCACCTGGGCTTTTTTCTTCACGCTGCCGCTTTTCGCGCTGCATTTTTCCGGCGGCTCCAGCGTCCTGCTCGGCATGCTCGCCGCCCTGTCGAGCACGGCCATCGTGCTGACCACGCTTCAGGAACGCGCCGAGATGGAAGCCCCCCACGGCCGGGTGAGCCTCGGCATCCTCATCTTCCAGGATCTGCTCGCCGTGCCCATGACGCTGGCGGTGCCGCTGCTGGCCGGCCGCACCTTCGGCTTCACCAACTCCATCATCTTCACCGTGGGCAAGGGCGCGCTCGTACTCGTTTTGCTCGTGGTGCTCTCGCGCAAACTCATGCCGCGCCTGCTGCTCGCCATCGTGCGCACGCGCAGCCGCGAGCTCTTCCTGCTGACGGCCCTCGGCATCTGCCTGGCCGTCAGCCTGCTCACCGCCTCCATCGGCCTGTCGCTCTCGCTCGGCGCGTTCCTGGCCGGCCTGCTCCTTTCCGGCTCGGACTACCGCGAGCACCTGCACGAGGTGGTTCTGCCGTTCAAGGACGTCTTCACCTCGCTTTTCTTCATCTCCATCGGCATGCTTTTAAATGTCGGCTCGGCGCTGGAACACGTCTGGCAGATCCTTGCCGCCACGGCCCTGCTGCTCGTCGTCAAGGCGGTCATGGCCGGCGCGGCCACGCGCATCCTCGGCTATCCCACGCGCACCGCCGTGCTGGTGGGCATGGCCCTTTGCCAGGTGGGAGAATTCTCCTTCATCCTGGCCAAGGCCGGCTTCGACCGCCACGTCATTTCCGAGCACCTCTACCAGAAATTCCTGGCCGCGAGCATCCTGACCATGGTGCTCGCCCCGTTCATCATCAAGGCCGCGCCCAAGGTGTCGCTCCTGCTGTGCCGTGCGCTCGGCGCGCGGGAAACGCCCCTTGCCGCCCTCGTGCCCGGGATCAAGGACCACATGATCATCCTCGGCTTCGGCGCGGGCGGGCGGCAGCTCGCCCGGGCGGCCAGGGCGGCGGACATCCCCTACGTGATCCTCGAAATGAACCCGGACACGGTGCGCAACGAACGCAAAAAAGGCGAGCCCATCCACTTCGGCGACGCCTCCAAGCCGGGCGTCTTGGAGCACATCGGCGTGCGCGAGGCCAAGGCGCTGGCCGTGGTCATTTCCGACGCGGCGGCGGCGCGGCGCACGGTGGAGATCGCCCGGTTCGAGAACCCGGCGCTCTACATCGTCGCGCGCACGCGGTTCAATTCCGAGATCAAGGCCCTGCTCGAGCTCGGGGCCAACGACGTGATCGCCGAGGAGTTCGAGGCGTCGCTCGTGGTGTTCGCCCGGGTGCTGGCCAAGTTCATGGTGCCGCGCGACGACATCGAAAGCATGGCCCAGGAGATCCGGCGCGAGGGCTACCGCGCCATGCTGCCCGATTCCCTGGCCGCGATGGCGCAGTTTACGCCGGACAAGTCCCTGGCCGGGCTGCATGTGGCGGTGTTTACGGTGGCGGAAGGGTCCGCCCTGGCGGGGCGGACGCTCGAGGAGGCGCGGATGCGGCGCGCGCACAACCTGACGGTCGCGGCGGCGCGGCGCGGCGAGGAGTTCGTGCCCAACCCCGACGGACTGTTCCTGCTGCACCCCGGAGACAGGCTTTACGTGATGGGCACGGCCGAGGCGCTCAAGGAAGGGGCGGGGCTCTTTCGGCCCGCCGCCTAGGCGCAGGCCAGCTTCGCCGCCGCGAGATCAAAAAGCGCATGGCCCACGGTTTTAAAAACCACAGGGCCAGCGGGCCGCGGCGGCGCATCGAGAATATCTTCCAGGGGCGTGACCGCCCCCCAGTTCACGCCCGCGCGCAGGAAGTCGCCGGCCTCGACCCTGGCCGAGGCCATGTCGTCCACGAAAAGCGCCGCGCGGGAGACGAGGGAAGCCGGCACCTCGGCCGCCTCGGGCGTAAACGCCCCCACCGCCGCGACGAACACGTCGCCCCGAACCGCGTCCGGGAAAACCGGCTCGCGGCTGGTCGTGGCCGTGACGATCATCGCCGCGTCGCGCACCGCCGCCGCGGCATCGGTTTCCACCCGCGCCGCGATCCCCTCCCCGGCCAGTTCCCCGGCCAGGCCTGCCGCACGTTTTTGCGTGCGCGAGACGATGACGACATCCGTCACGCCCAGTCCCTGGGTGAACGCCTCGGCATGGGCTCTCGCCTGCACGCCCGCGCCGAAAAGGCAAAGCGGCCCGGTCGGGCGCGGCGCGAGCAGGCGCGCGGCTAAAAGGCTCACCGCGGCCGTGCGCCGGGCCGTGAGCTCCCCGGCGTCGAGCACGGCGAGCTTGCGCCCGGTCGCGGCATTAAGGACCAGCACCTCGCCCTGGATGACGGGCAGCTCCCGGTTGCCCGGATGCACGGTGATGTTCTTGACGATGGCGACGTCCACGTCGGCGGCCGGCATGCACAGGAGCACGCCGCCCGGCACCGGCACGGCCAGCCGCTCGGGCGCGACGGCCGTCCCCGCCCTCCTGGCCCGCAGCACGTCCGCGATGGCTTCGGACAGACGCAGATAATCAAAGGGCACCATCGCCCCCTTTCAGCGCCTGGGGAAAAGCCGCGCGCCGTCGGCGGCGTCCTCGACGCGGTAGCCGAGCGCCTCGATCTCGGCGCGAAGGGCGTCGGCGCGGGCGAAATCCTTGGCCTGCCGGGCCGCTTCCCGCGAGACGACAAGGCGCGAGGCCTCCTGCGGCCAGTCGCTTCGCGCGAGCGGCAGCGCGGCGGCGTCGAGCAGGCCGAGCACCGCGTCGGCGTCGCCGAGCGCCGCGGCGCAGCGCGCGGCGTCCGGCCCGGTGAGCGCCCCGGTGGAGAGCAGGCCGTTGACGAAGCGGCAGAAGGCGAAGAGCTTGGGCCAGAACTGGAAAAGCGACAGATCGTCGTCCACGGCGAAGCGCAGCGCCTCGGCGAGGTCCCCGGCCTCGGCCTCGACCTGGGCGGAAACCGCGCCCCGGCCCTTTTGCACAAGCCCGAGGTTCGCGGCCAGCTCCTGGACGCGGTTGCGGTTTTTCTCCCACATGCGCAGCGCCTCCGGCGAAACGGACAGCGGCTTTTTGTAACCCACGGACAGCAGCCACGCGCGCACGGCCAGGGGATGGACGCCAAGGCCCAGACAGGTGGGCAGGTCCATCGGCGCGACCTCGCCGCCCTCGCGCGCCGAAACGCGCCCGCCAACGAGCCAGGCCGCCGGCGAAAGCCCCGCGCCCACGGCCCAGATGGCGCGCAGGTTCTCCAGGTGCGGAAAGGCCTTGTCCTCGTCGGTCAGCGCCACGGTCACGGCCGGAAGCGCCTTGGCCGCGGCGGCGGCCATCTGAAGGAACCAGCTCGGCCGCACGTTGCCCCAGGGCGTGGCCAAGGCGTCGCCGGCCTTGAGGTCGGTCAGGCTCACGCGCTTGAGCAGCGTGAAATCGTGGGGATTGTCCTTGGCGTAGGCAAGCAGGTCCACGGTCTTGCCGAGCGCCAGCTTGTCCAGGTCGCGCCCGAGCAGGCGGCCATAGGCCTTGTCGCGGGCCACGTCGAAATAGACGCTGCGCAGCTTCTCGTAGGCAAGGCCCTTGCCCATGAGCTTGCGCGTCATGGCCAGCGCCTCGTCCAGGGCCTCGCCGGCCAGGGGGAAAAGGGCCTCGCCCACGCCCAGGGAGGCGGCCAAGGCAGCCACGCGCTCCCTGGCGCGGGCGGCGAACTCGCGGCAGGGCAGGCCCGCCGCGCGCGCCGCTTGCAGGCTCGAGTCGTCGAGGTCGGCCAGTCCCACGGCAAGCGTCGGGCGCGCGCCGTCGCGGGCGAGCGCCCGGCGCAGCACGTCGAGGGTGACCACGCGCCGCCAGCCGTCCAGGTCGCCGGGTGCGGCGAGCGGGGGGCCGAAGGTGAAAAGCCCGGGCGCGGCCCCGGCCGGGTCGAGGTAGACCGGCTCGGACGCGCCCACGCTCTGGAGCGCCACGCCCTTTTTCTCGGGCACGGCGAAAAGGCTCGTGGACAGGTAGCGTTCGCCGCCGTCGGGCAGGATGGCGACCACCGTGCCCCGCTCCAGGGATGCAGCCAGCTCGGCCGCGGCGGCCATGGCCGCGCCGCCGCTCATGCCGACGAAAAGCCCTTCCTCGCGCGCCAGCCGCCGCGCCATGACGAAGGCGTCCTCGTCCTCCACGGAGACGATGGCGTCGAGCGCCTTCTTGTCGAAGATGCCCGGCGGATAGGACTCCTGCATGTTCTTGAGACCCTGGATCTTGTGCCCGGGATGGGGCTCGACCGCCACGACTTTGACGGCCGCGTTCAACTCTTTGAGTTTCTTGACCAGCCCCATGGCCGTGCCCGAGGTGCCGAGCGCCACCACCACGTGGGTGACGGCCCCGTCCGTGCCGGCGTAGATCTCCTCGGCCGTGCCGGCGTAATGGGCGTCTATGCTTGCGGGATTGTTGAACTGGTCCATGAGCACGTAGGTTTCGGGCTCCTCGCGCGCCAGGCGGTAGGCCTCCTCGATGGCCCCGTCCGTGCCCAGGTTGCCCGGAGTGAGCACGATCTCGGCCCCGTAGGCGCGCATGATGCGCTTGCGCTCCTGGGAGGCGGAGGCGGGCATGAGGAGCTTGAGGCGGTAGCCCTTGACCGCGCAGACCATGGCCAGGCCGATGCCGGTGTTGCCGGAGGTGGCCTCGATGACGATGCGGCCGGGCACGAGCTCGCCCGATCGTTCGGCGGCCTCGATCATGGCCAGGGCGACCCGATCCTTGATGGAGCCGCCGGGATTGCGCATTTCCACCTTGGCCGCGAGCGTCACGGCCGGGTTGGGATTGATGCGCGCAATGCGCACGAGCGGCGTCGCGCCGACCAGGGAAAGGACATTGTCGTGGATCATGGAAGCCTCGCGGATGATTGCCAAAGCGGCCCGGTCGGTTTGTGGTAGGCAAAAATCGGCGGGCGGGCAAGCGTGGCAGGATTATTGCTTTGGCCAGGGCAACACCGCCAAGGATGACGCCATGCCCATTACCTCGTTTCTCGTGGACAACCTCACCGCCCTGGCCAAGGCCGGCGCGCCGGTCGCGGCCTGGCTCGCCAAGAACGATCCCGATCCCGAAACCGTTTTCGGGCGTATCTTCAAAAACCACCACGGCACCCTGGACTGGCGCATGGACGGCGGCCAGGGAATTTTCGAAGCCCTGCCCCCGGCCGTGCATTACCGGGACTGGCGCCCGGCCGAAGGCCTCGAAGGCGGAGCCACGGTCATCGTCGGCACCGCGCTCGGCTACGGCCTCAACCACGTGCTCACGGGCGTGCCGCCCTCCCACCGCATCGTGGTGATCGAGCCGCGCCCGGAGCTGCTCATGGCCTGCTTGAGCCAAACCGATTACCGACCCTTCATCGCCAGCGGCCAGCTGACCTTCCTGCCCCCGGACCGGCAGATCCTGGAAAAAACGCTCCACGGCCTGGACGTGAGCTTTCTTTTCGCGCGCATCAACGTGCGCAACGACATGCCGAGCACCCAGCTCGGGCCTGAATACGCCCAGTACGCGGGACTCGTGCGGGCCCTCCTGGAGAACATGTCCGTGGACCTGACCACGCTTCGCCTCAAGCAGGAAGTGATGGTCGGCAACGAGTTGCGCAACTTCTCCCGGGCCATGCACGACGGGAGTCTCGCGCGCATGGCCGGCGCGGCCACGGGACTTACGGCCGTGCTCCTCGGCGCGGGCCCGTCCCTGCCGCGCCTGGTCCCGGCCGTGGCCAGGCACCGCGACAAGGCGCTTTTCGCCACGGCGCTCCAGACCCTGCCGGCCCTGGAACGGCTGGGGATCAAGCCCCATCTGTGCCTGGCCATCGACTTCAACACCGACATGGGCAAGTGCCTGGAAAACCTGCGCGATCCGGCGTTCGCCGCGGACGTCCCCCTGATCTATTCCACCAAGATGCAGCCCGAGGTCGTGAGCCGCTACCCCGGCCCGACGCTGCCGCTGTGGACCGAGGGCGGCATGGCCACCTACGTGCTCAAGGACCTGGAGCTGGTCCTCGACGCCGGGGGCAACGTGGGCGTGGCGCTGGAGCGCTTCCTGACCTGGGCCGGGGCCAGGCGCTTCGTGCTGGTGGGCCAGGACCTGGCCTGGCGACCGGACGCGACCCACGCCGCCGGGCACCACGCCGCCTCGTCCGGGACCAGCGACATGCGGCTGAAAAACCGCGACGGCGAGACCCTTTTCACGCACCTGGGCTTTGTGGCCGCCAAGCGCGACATGGAAAAGGACTTCGCCGCCCCGCAGGTGCAGGCCTACAACCTGTACGGTGGGGGCGCGATCATCGCGGGCGCGCCGGAGATCGGGCCGGAAACCCTGGACGACCCGGCCTTTTTCGCGGAGCAGGGTTCGCCGCTTCGCGTCTTTCTCGACGCTCTGGCCCGCGCGGCCGCGCCGCGCACGCGGCCGGTCTTTTCCCAAAAGGCCGGGGAGTGGACGAGTTCGCTCAAAAACGCCTCGAAACGCCTGGAAAAGCTCATGCGCAAGGCGGACAAGCACCAAGGCGAGCTCAAGCACCTTCTCGGCCAGATCCAGCTCTTCCTGCGCCACGATCCGCTGTACATGCCGTATCTGTACAACGAGATCATGGAGCTTGCGGGCATGGTCCACACCCGGCCGCGCATCGGCGTCAAGGAAATGACGCAATTCCAGGCCATCCATAAACGCGTCTTGGCCAAGATCCGGGAAATCGACGCCCTGCTCGGGCCGACGGACTCGTTCGCCGCGTAAGCGGCCGCGCTACGCCCGGGCGGCGCGCACCATGGCGGCGAGTTCCCGCGCCGCCGCGCAGGGATCGGGCGCTGAGCAGACCGCCGAGACCACGGCCACCCCGGCCACGCCCGTAGCCATGACCGCGCCCGCGTTTTCGACCGTAATCGCGCCGATGGCCACCACCGGCACCTCGGCCAGGGCGACCATGCGCCCGAGGCCCGCGAGGCCCTGGGGCGCGCCGGCGTCTTTTTTCGTGGTCGTGGCGAAGACCGGCCCCGCGCCGAGGTAGTTCACGGGAAGGCCGGCCGCGGCCCGCGCCTCGTCCTCGCCCGTGACCGAAAGCCCGACGATGGCCCGGGGCCCGACGAGCGCCCGGACGTCGGCCGGGTGCATGTCGTCCTGGCCCACATGCACCCCATCCGCGCCGGCGGCCAGGGCCACATCCACGCGGTCGTTAATGAGAAGCGGCACGCCGCGCGGCCTGGTCACGGCCAGCACCGCCTTGGCCAGTTCCACGAATTCCCTTGTCGCAGCGGTCTTTTCGCGCAGCTGCACCATGCTCGCGCCGCCGGCCACGGCCGCCGCCACCACATCGACCAGTTCGCGGCCGAGAAGCGCCGGCCGATCCGTGACCAGATAGACGCCCAGGTCGAAGGCGGGCCGCGTCATGACGCCTCCCGCACGCCGGCGGCGATGCCGGCCTCGTCGAGACTATAGAGCATATCCAGAAACCGCGTGAAAAAGCTGCCCGGCCCGGACGCGCCGGCCGCGGCCAGAAAGCCCGCCGCGCTCATCACGGCCATGGCCTGGACCACGGCCGCGAACGGATCGGCCTCGACGGCCGCAAACGCCCCGACCACGGCCGTGGCCGTGCAGCCAAGGCCCGTCACCCGGGGCATCATGGCGTGGCCGCCGACGAGATCCACGCGCCGCCCGCCGTCGGTGATGACGTCCACCGCGCCGCTGGCGCAAACCACGCACCCCAGGCGCGCGGCAAGGCGCGCTGCGGCTTTCGCGGCGTCGCGGCTGTCGTGGCGGCTGTCCGCGCCCTTGGCCACGGCGTCCTCGCCGGCCAGGGCGAGAATCTCCGAGGCGTTGCCGCGTATGGCCGCAAGCGGCCCCGTGTCGAGCATGGCCTTGGCCACTTCCCGGCGGCGCGCGGTAACCCCCGCGGCCACGGGGTCGAAGACCACGGGCACGCCGGCCTCCCGGGCCGCCCTCGCCGCCGCAAGCATGGCCGCGATGTTCTCCTCGCCGGGCGTGCCCATGTTGCACACCAGCGCCCCGGCCATGGCCGCAAGCTCGGCGGCGTCGGCGCTGTGGTGGGTCATGGCCGGCGACGCGCCGAGCGCCAGCAGGGCGTTGGCCGTGGCGTTGGTGACGACGTTGTTGGTGATGTTGACGACGAGCGGCTGCGTCTCGCGCACGCGGCACAGCCCGGCATACGCGGCTGCGGCAAGGTTCATGGGCGTATCCTTGGGAAAGGGTAGGTAGGGTGAGTGTGGGGTAGGGGAAAAGCCTCCGGCGGCCAGAGGGCTCCCGCCCTCTGGACTCCCGTAACGGGTCAGTCCTGATCGCCTGGGGGAAGGCCGGTTTGTCGCGTCTGCCGCTGTAGGAAGAAGCGGCAGGGGCAGGCATCCGAATTCCCTCCGGCGGTACGAACCGCATCAGGTTCCATGGGTCGCTTCTCAGCCGCCTCCCGGGGAGGCGGCGCCCCAATCGGACGTAGGGATGCTAGCCGTTCGCCGCGTCGCTGGCA
Source organism: Pseudomonadota bacterium (assembly GCA_023399375.1). GTDB lineage: Bacteria > Desulfobacterota > Desulfovibrionia > Desulfovibrionales > Desulfovibrionaceae > Solidesulfovibrio. Next base: position 14,602 of record JAEWPX010000048.1, read on the forward strand.
ACAGCAAGCGCAAACGCAAAAGGGCGCGCGACAGATGCCGCGCGCCCCTCTCCTTGGAGCGGATGCGGAGCACTCGCCCTGTTACGCGAACACCAGCGCGCCGTCGCGCATGTCCACGGTCACGGTCTGGCCGTCGGCGACCTGCCCGCCGATGAGCGCCTTGGCCAGGGGCGTCTCGATGTGCGCCTGCAGGTAGCGCCGCAGGGGCCGCGCGCCGAAGACCGGATCGTAGGCCGTCTCGGCGATGAAGGCCTTGGCCGCGTCGGAGAGCTCCAGGCTGATCTTGCGATCGACCAGACGCGCCCGCAGCCCGCCGAGCATGAGCTCCACGATGGCCGCGATCTGCTCGCGCAGAAGCGGCTTGAAGAGCACGATCTCGTCCACGCGGTTTAAAAACTCCGGCCGGAAGTGCCCGCGCAACGTCTCCATGACCGCATCGGCCACGCCGGGCTTGAACGCGCCCGTGGGCTCGATGCCGTCGAGCATGTACTGCGCGCCGAGGTTCGAGGTCATGATGATGATCGTGTTCTTGAAATCCACGGTGCGGCCGTGGCTGTCGGTCAGCCGGCCGTCGTCGAGGATTTGCAGGAGCGTATTGAACACGTCGCCGTGCGCCTTCTCGATCTCGTCGAAAAGCACCACGCTGTAGGGCTTGCGCCGCACCGCCTCGGTCAGCTGCCCGCCCTCGTCGTAGCCGATGTAGCCCGGAGGCGCGCCGATCAGCCGCGCCACGGTGTGCCGCTCCATGTACTCGGACATGTCCAGGCGCACCATGTTGTCCTCGGAGTCGAACAACGCGGCGGCGAGCGTCTTGCAGAGCTCGGTCTTGCCCACGCCCGTGGGCCCGAGGAAAATGAACGAGCCGATGGGACGGTTGGGGTCCTTGAGCCCGGCGCGCGCGCGCAGCACGGCGTCGGCCACGGCCGTGACCGCCTCGTCCTGCCCGACCACGCGGTCGTGGAGCACGTCGCCCAGGCGCAGAAGCTTCTCGCGCTCGCCCTCGAGCAGCCGCGTCACCGGGATGCCCGTCCAGCGGGAAATGACCATGGCCACGTCGTCGGGGCCGACTTCCTCGCGAATGAGCCGCGTGCCGCCGGCGGCCTTGCTGATGGCCTCGTCCTGGCCGGCGAGGTCGCGCTCCAGGGCGGCGAGCTTGCCGTAGCGCAGCTCGGCGGCCTTGTTGAGGTCGTAGGCGCGCTCGGCGTCCTCGATGGCCAGGCGCGTCTTTTCGATCTCTTCCTTGATGCGCCGCAGGCCTTCCACAGCGCCCTTTTCCTTTTCCCACTGCGCCAGATAGCCGCCCTGCTCCTCCTTGAGGTTGGCCAGCTCCTCTTCGAGCTTGCCCAGGCGCTCGTGCGAGGCCTTGTCGGTCTCGCGCCGCAGCGCCTCGCGCTCGATCTCCAGCTGCATGACCTTGCGGTTGATCTGGTCGAGCTCCGCCGGCAGGGAATCGATCTCGGTGCGAATGAGCGCCGCGGCTTCGTCGATGAGGTCGATGGCCTTGTCCGGCAGCTGCCGGTCCGGGATGTAGCGGGCGGAAAGCACGGCCGCCTCGACCACGGCCGAGTCGCTGATGCGCACGCCGTGGTGCACCTCGAACCGCTCGCGCAGCCCGCGCAGGATCGAGATGGTGTCCTCGACCGTGGGCTCGTCCACGAAGACCGGCTGGAAACGGCGCTCGAGCGCCGGGTCCTTTTCGATGTACTTGCGGTACTCATCGAGCGTGGTCGCACCGATGCAGTGCAACTCGCCGCGCGCGAGCATGGGCTTGAGCAGGTTGCCCGCGTCCATGGAGCCCTCGGTCTTGCCCGCGCCGACGATGGTGTGCAGTTCGTCGATGAAAAGGATGACGCGGCCCTCGGAGGTCTGTACTTCCTTGAGCACGGCCTTTAAGCGCTCCTCGAACTCGCCGCGGTACTTGGCCCCGGCAATGAGCGCGCCCATGTCCAGGGCGAAGATCGTCTTGTCCTTGAGGCCCTCGGGCACATCCTTGTTGACGATGCGCATGGCCAGGCCCTCGACGATGGCCGTCTTGCCCACGCCCGCCTCGCCGATGACCACGGGGTTGTTTTTGGTGCGCCGCGACAGGATGCGGATCACGCGGCGGATTTCCTCGTCGCGGCCGATGACCGGGTCGATCTTGCCCTTGCGCGCGGCGTCCACGAGGTCGCGGCCGTATTTGGTCAGCGCCTCGTAGGTGCCTTCGGGGTCGGCCGAGGTCACGCGCTGGCCGCCGCGAATCTCGGTCAGGGCGGTCAGGATGCGGTTCTTGTCGATGCCCATGGCCTTGTTGACCTGGCCGGCCATGGTCGACGGCGGCTCGTCCACGAAGGCGAGGAACAGGTGCTCGACGCTGACGTATTCGTCCTTGAGGTGCCTGGCGAGGTCCTGCGCCTTGACCAGGATTTCGTTGAGGCGCGGGGTCACGTAGACCTGCCCCGGCTGCGACCCCGGGCCGCTCACGCGGGGCAGCTTGCCCAGGGCGCGCTCGAGCTCCGCCAGGTAGGCGTCGGTATTGTATCCGGCCTTGTCCAGGATGCGCGGCACGAGCCCCTGCTCCTGGGTCAGCAGGGCATAGAGCAGGTGTTCGGCGTCGACCTGCTGCTGCCCCATGCGCACGGCAACGGCCTGCGCCTCGCTGATGGCCTGTTGCGATTTCTGAGTGAACTTGTTGAGATCCATATATCATCCTCCTCCGTCAGTGCGCCAGAGATAATATCGTGCGATGAAAACGCAAGAGGCTCCCCTACAAAAGACGTCCCATTTCACGGACCTTGTTCTCCAAGTACTCGATACGCTCCAGCAGATCCACGACAATGCTCGCGCCAAGCACTGGCAGTTCGAAATCCTTGCTGATGCGGTCGAACTTGCGCAATCTGTAGAGGTCGCGCGGCCGGAACAAGTAGGCGTCCGCCGTGGTGCGTTCCGGCGTGATCCAGCCCAGTTCGATCAACTCGCCGACAATGGTCGGATGCAGCCCCGTCAGTTCCTGGAGCTGGGCGAAGCTCAGGCGTTCGGACCGGGCGGGCACGGTGGTGACGGTGACGACTTGCTTGATGTCCATGGCGACCTCGCTAGAACGACCTGGGGCTGAAATCGGCCGAAGCCGCGGCGAGCTTTTCCCAAAGCTCCCGCTGCGCATCCGTCACGCTGGGCGGCACCTGCACCATCAGGCGCACGAGCTGGTCCCCGCGCTTGCCCTGCCCGCCGAGGCCCTTGCCGCCGAGGCGCAGCTTGCGCCCGGACGACGAGCCGGCCGGGATATTCATCTCCACCGCGCCGTCGAGCGTCGGCACGCGCACCTTGGCCCCGAGCGCCGCCTCCCAGGGAGCCAGCGGCAGGTCCAGGATGACGTTGCCCTCCTCGAGCTTGAACAGCGCATGGGGCAGGATCTTGACCTTGAGGTACAGATCGCCCGCCTTGCCGCCGGCGCGGCCCGGATTACCCTGGCCCGAGAGCCGGATCTTGCCGCCCTCGCGCACGCCGGGCGGAATGTTGATGCTCAGCGTCTTCGTGCCCAGACGCGGCGACCCGTCCGGACCGATGGTCTGCTCCTGCAAGGTGATGCCCTTGGCCCCGCCCCGGTAGGCTTCCTCCAGGGTCAGTTCCAGGGTGGCGTTGGCGTCCGAGCCCCGCGACGGCCCCGGGGAATAGCCCCCGGCCCCGCCAAAACCGCCGAAGCCGGAAAAGCCGCCGCCGAAGTCGCCGTAGCCCCCGCCGCGCTCGAAACGCGCCCGGCCGCCGCCCCCGCCGCCGGCGCCGCCGAAGAGCGTCTCGAAAAAGTCGGAGAACGCGCCGGCGTCGAACTGCTGGCCGCCCGTGAAGTGGTAGTTCGCGCCCTCGAACCCGGACGGGCGCTGGAAATTCTGGCCGTGCTGCCAGTTGGGGCCCAGGGAATCGTAGAGCTTGCGCTTTTCCGGGTCCTTGAGCACTTCGTAGGCCTCGTTGAATTCCTTGAACTTCTTCTCGGCCTCGGGATCGTTGGGATTGAGATCGGGATGGTGCTTGCGCGCCAGCTTCTTGAAAGCCTTGGAGATCTCATCCTGGGTCGCGGTCTTGGCGACGCCGAGAAGCTTGTAATAATCCTTGTATTCCACGCTCATATGGGCAGCTTCCCCCGTTGGTCCGGCTGGTTGTCCGGTAAGTTTACATAATAAGTCGCACCGTGATTCCGTCAACCATCCCGGCGGATTATCTTCGCGCAGTTTGCCTCTTTCGTTTTACACCAGCAAGCCCGCAAAAGCCATAGACAAAACTTCCGCGCGGCTTGCCAAGCAACGGCCTTGCCGCTAGCCTCCCCGGCCATGGCAGCCAAAGATCCCCAAAACGAATTCCGCCCCTTCGCCAGCGTGCTCAAAGGCGTCAAGGTGGCCAAGAAAAAACACGCCCCCGACATCGTGGCCAAGGCCGTCTGCGCCGCCGAAAAACCGGCCACGCCCGAAGACAACGACGAAACCGCGTTTTTCAGGGCCATGAACGGCGTGGCCCCCATGGACCGCGAAAAGACCAAGGGCCGCGACGTCCATCCCGCCGCCCCGCCGCCGCCCCCGCCCTCGCCTGCCGACGAGGAGCAAAAGGCCCTGGCCGCCCTGCAGGACCTCGTCAGCGGCAAGGTCGAATTCACCCTGGAATACAGCGACGAATACGTGCAGGGCTTCGTCACCGACCTCGACCCCAAGGTCTACCGCCAGCTGCGCGCCGGCCAGTTTTCGCCCGAGGCCCATTTCGACCTGCACGGCCTCAACACCGAGCAGGCCTACCTGTCCCTTCTCCATTTCATGCGCGAACACTACCTCGCCGGCAAGCGCTGCCTGCTCGTCATCCCCGGTCGCGGCGCGAATTCGCCGGGCGGCGTGCCCGTGCTCAAGGAAGAACTCAAAAGCTGGCTCACGCGCGACCCGCTCAAGCGCGTGGTGCTGGCCTTCACCACGGCCCAGCCCCGCCACGGCGGCGCGGGCGCGCTCTACGTCCTTTTGCGCAAGTTCAAGAAAACCAAGGGGAAGGTCCGTTTCGAAAAAGACTGGCCGGAGTTCGGCTAAACGCGATGCCGGACGGCGGCGTCATGCTCCCATTACGGCCACGACGACATCCCCGCCCTGCCAAGGAGCCCGCCCATGAAACCGCCCATCGGACGCGACACCGTGCTGTGCATGTCCCTGGCCGGGCGGCCCGGCAATTTCGGCACGCGCTTCCACAACCGCCTCTACGAACTGCTCGGCCTCGACTACGTCTACAAGGCCTTCACCACCACGGACCTGCCCGCAGCCATCGGCGGCGTGCGGGCGCTTGGCATACGCGGCTGCGCCGTCTCCATGCCGTTCAAGGAAGCGGTCATCCCGCTGCTCGACGGGATCGAGCCTTCGGCCGCGGCCATCGACGCGGTCAACACCATCGTCAACGACGGCGGCCGCCTCACCGGCGCCAACACCGATTACCTCGCCGTGCGCCAACTCGTGGAGCAGGCCGGCGTCGCGCCGCAAACGCCGTTCGTCCTTCGCGGCAGCGGCGGCATGGCCAAGGCCGTGGCTGCGGCCCTTCGGGGGCTCGGCTTCGCCCACGGGCACATCGTCGCGCGAAACCCCGTCACGGGCCCGGCCCTTGCCGCCGCCTACGGCTACGCCTGGCAGGCGGATCTGTCCGGCCTTGCCGCGCCCTTTCTTCTCAACGCCACGCCCCTTGGCATGGCCGGCCCCGAAGCGCAGGCCCTGGCCTTTCCCGAGAAAATGATCGCGGCCTGCGACGTCGCCTGCGATGTCGTGGCCATGCCGGCGCAGACGCCCTTTCTGGCGCGCGCCCGGGCGCTCGGCAAGCGGTTGATTTCCGGCAGCGAGATCATCGTCCTGCAGGCCGTGGAGCAGTTCGTTCGCTACACCGGCGTCAGGCCTTCCGCCGCGCAGACGGCCGACGCCGCGGCGTTCGCGCGCAGCGCCGGGTAATGCCGCGCCTGCCAAAACAAAGGGGCCGCCGCGGCGACCCCTTTTTCGATTCATGTCCAGGTGATTAGCGCGTTTTCACGATCGCCGGCGGCTGCCACGATCCCGAGCCCACGGGCAGGATCGAAGGCGCTTCGGTTTTCGGCCAGTACAGCCGCATGACCAGGTAGATCGGTCCGTCCGGGGCGGGCAGCCAGTTGGCCGCCCGCGTCCCCTGCGGCGCGTCCTTTTGGACGAAAATCGTCAGCGACCCGTCCGGGTTCTTGCGCAGCTGCGGCAGCATCGCCGAATTGACGAGATAGCGGCCTATCGGATTCTCCACGAGCAGCTGCGTCTTGCCGTCGTACATGGTGACGGACCAGAAGGCGTTGACGGGCGGCAGCCGGCCGGGTGCGAACGTGATCGCGTAGTCGTGCGCGCCGCCGTCGAGGGGTTCGCCGTCGGCCGTGGTCCTGGCCATGGGGTAGACCGCCTCGACCGCATCGTTGCCGTAGATGCCGGCCTTGGCCGCGGCGGCGCGCAGCAGCCAGTCGCCGTGGTAAAAGGCGCGGTCGCCGAAGGCCGAAGCGATGTGCCAGCCGTTTACGACCTTGCCGATCGTGGCGGCGTCGCGGGCGATCTTTTCCTCACCGTCCTGCATGCCGCGCAGGGCCGCGGCCTTGCGTTCGGGAGACAGATCCGTAAACGCGAAGGTTTTTCCCGGCCCGACGCCGATTCGCGCGAGCTTCTCGCGGATGGCGACTTCCTCCGGCCCGGCCGGAGCGAACTGCAGAACGAAATCGAGATATTCGAAAAACCCGGTCTTCACGCGTTCCTTGTCGATCTTCGGGAAGGCCGGCAGGGGAAGCGCCGCGGGCGCGGGCCGGCCGAGATATGCGGAGAGCGGGCGCGCCTTGTAGCCCGCCTGCACTTTTTTGACGTTGGCCATATCCTTGGCGTTAAAAAGCTGGGTGCGAAACAGGGCCATGGAAAACCGGGTGCTAGAGCGAAACACCTTTTTGATCCCCGGCGGCACGTCGCCCTTCCAGTCCGGCCCGACCACCAGGTAGTCGCCGGCCGCACTGCCCGTGGCCCGGCTGCCGATGTAGCCGTAATTGAAGGTGTTGCCGTCCACGAGCTGCACGCTGTAGTAGCGCTTTTTCTCCACGGCCGGCACGGACAGCACCATCGGCTGCGTGCCGAGGTCCATGAAAATGAAGGAATACGGCGTGTCGCTGTTAGGCGTCACCACCGTCGTGTCCTTGTATGTAAACACACGCGCTTCGTTATAAAGCGCATTGAATGGCGCTTTGTATTGCCCGGAATCGCGATCCACGGCATTTTCGTACATGACGCCGTAATTCATCACGAGCGGCAGCCCGTAGATGAATCCTTCCGCCGCGATTGCCCGGACTTCCTCCAGACCGGGGCTGCCCTGAGGTGCCGCCGCGTCCTGGCGCATCCCCTTGACATGTTTCGAGCAACCGCAAAGCACAAGCATCGCGCAACAAAGCAGGAAGAGACGCTTGATCATCGGTCTTTGCATGACGATCCTCCTTCTAAAAGTGCCGCAATGGGGTCCGACCGACACATCGCGTGTGGCCAAACGCCAGCATGACAACATGCACACCTTTCCCAGCCATTCCGTCTCCGTTGCGCGCCTGCGGCAGGGTGCTGCCGCTTCATGCGGCCAACACCGTCGAAGGTCCGGTTGGCACACATCTGACGGCAGCGCCGTTTCTTCCTAGCGGCAGGTCGCCTTGCCTGCCGCCGCCTTGCCGGTCTTGAGGTCGAGCGTCATCTCCCGCGCGGCGGTCTTCCCGGCCGGACAGGCGGGCCTGCCCGCGCCCGTCGCCGTTTCCGCGTAGCGCAGCACGCCCTTGGCGACGCTTGTCCCGGGCAGGACCGTGGCGTCGAGGGTCTGTTTCTGTGTGGCGAGGTCGACGGCCATGAGGCCGTGCACGGCGTCGGGATTGCCGTTCTGGATGAAGAGCGTGTCCCCGGAAAGGCCGGCGAAGGTGAAATCGCCGCCGTTGGGGATTTCGAAAAGGGGCCGCCCTTCGAGGGCCTCGCAGACCGCGTCGGGATCGTCGCCCGGGCTGCGGGCCAGCACGCGCAGGGTGTGGCCGCCGGAATACGCGGCCTGGTGGTCGAGTATGGCGTAGCGGGCGTAGAGATAGCAGATCCTGTCGCGGTAATTGTGGATGCCGGCGGCATCGGTTCCGGGCAGGCCGGCCTGTTTGCCGTCGGCGATGGTGGTTGCGCCGTATTCCGCCGTCATGGGGCTGATGCCCTCCACGGAGAGGATGCGGTAGGCCTTGCCGTTTCTGGTGAAGGACTGCACGATCCTACCCTGCACGCGGACCTTGATGTTGAGATCGTCGTCCATGATGGAGGTCGCGTCGAACGGAATATAGACGACGCCGGGTTCTTCGGCGTTTTCGAAGACGATGCCGCTTTCCGGAGTGCGGCGAAACATGCCGTAGAGGGTGCTTTTTTTGGCGTCCTGTTCGGGCGCGGCCGGCGCAGGGTCCGCGGCGAACAGCAGGGACAGCAGCACGAGGGGCAGGAGCGTGCGAAGCGGATGGTGCATGGAGCCTCCGTGGTCGAGATGATTCCGGGTAACAGACGGGGCCGAATTTGCAAGGGGGGCGCGCACAGAGGTCCTTGTTGAAAAAATATGCCGCCCGCGTATGAAAGCCTCATGGAGGGCGGCATGGACCATGCGCAACCAGGCGGATCCGGCGGACGCGTAAAAAACATCCTCATCGCGGTGCTTCTCTGCATCGCCCTGGGCGAATTCGCCCTGCTCCTGCGCCAACCCGCGCCGGCCCCCGCGCCCGCCGCACCCCAGGCGTCCGCGCCCGGGACGGCCTCCCCGCACGGGGAAGCCGTGCGCCTGCTTGGCGTCGGCATGGACCCCGAACGCGGCCGCTATCTGCTCGCCACCTTCGACCGTCCCGTGACCGGGGCGTCCGAAGGCGCGTCGCCCGCCGCGCCGCCGGCCGCGCTCACGCCCGACCTGCCCGGCAAATGGACCTGGGTCTCGCCGTGGATGTTGCGTTTCGAGCCCAAGGACGGCTTCGCCCAGGCCACGACCTACACCTTCGCCTTCAAGCCCGACGCGTTCCTGCGCGCCCCCCAGACCCTGGCCGGACAGAGCGAATGGAAGGCCTCCTACGGTGCGTTCGAGGCCACGCGCCTAACGGCGCACCTCGAACCCGCGCCCGAAGGCGGGGCCATGGTGGTGGTGCGCGGCGAGGCCGCCTTCAACCGCAAGGTGGACCCCAAGGCCCTGGCCGAAAACATCGCCCTGCTCGACCCCGATTCGCCGCAGCGGCCCGTGGCGATATCGCCGACCACGACCTATCCCGCGAAGAAGATCGGTTTCGTATCCGACCCCATCCGCAAGACGCCGCAGCAGCGCGACGTCAAGGTCGCCGTCACCACCGGGCTGCGCCCGGAAAAGGGCGACGTGGCCCTGGCGCGCGAGGCCGTGGCGGTCATTCCCGTGGCGCTTGACCCGCACCTGCGCCTGCGCGACGTCAAAGCATCTTCCGAGGAAGGCGCGGCGACCATACGGCTGCGCCTGTCCGCGCCCGTGGAGGCCAACGAGGAGACCGCCGCCCACGTGGCCGTGGAACCGGACATGGAGACCTCGCTCGCCGGCGACGGCGACGAACTCGTTTTAAGCGGCGCGTTCGAGCCCGGCCGCGAATACACCGTGACCCTGGAAAAGGGCCTCACCGCTGGCGACGGCGCGGTCCTCGACGACACGGCCTCGCGCACGGTGCGCATCCCGGACCTCGAGCCCACGGTGGACTTCAAGGACCAGGGCATGTTCCTCGGCAAAAACGGCTACAAGAACCTGGCGATCAAAAGCGTCAACACGAACGCCGCGGAACTCGCCATCGACCGCGTTTATTTCAACAACCTGTTTCCGTTTTTCTCCACGACCTATTCCGCCTTCGACGACGAGTACGAAGGCGGCGCGGTCAACGAGAGCTTCGGCGACCGCATCGTCAATGAACGCATCCCGCTGCGCTACAAGAACAACGCCGCCGTGACCACGCCCGTGAACCTGGAGAAATACATCCAGGGCCACGAGCCCGGCCTCTACCGCGTGGCGCTCACCGTGCCCGGCAAGTTCCAGGGCGCGCAGCGCTATGTCCTGATCACGGACATCGGCATCGTGGCCAAGCAGGGCCAGGGCGACCTGCTCGTGTGGACCGCCTCCTATTCCACGCTCGCGCCCGTGGCCGGGGCGAGCGTGCGCGTGCTGTCCTACCAGAACCAGGAACTCGCCGCCGGGACCACCGACGACAAGGGGCTTTTCCGGGCCAAGGTGCCGCCCAAGCTCCTGGCCGACAAGCGGCCCTACCTCATCGTCGTGCAAAAGGGCGCGGACGTGAGCTACCTGCTCTACGAGCGTTTCCGCGTGGACGCCACGGGCCTCGACGTCGCCGGCGCGGTCATGCCGGACGTAGGTTACACGGCGTTCGTTTACGGCGAGCGCGACATCTACCGTCCGGGCGAGACGCTCGAGGGCGTGGCCGTGGTGCGCGACGCGCGCCTTGGCGTGCCGCCGTCCATGCCCGTGACGCTTAAGCTCAACGACCCGCAGGGCCGCAAGATCAGCGAACAGGCCGTGGTCACCGGCGCGCAGGGCCTCGTCACGCTGCGCCAGGCCCTGCCGGCGCAGTCCCTGACCGGCTCCTACACCCTGGAAATCACGGCCGCGGACACGGTCATCGGCCAGTACCGCTTCCAGGTGGAGGAATTCGTTCCGGACCGCATCAGCGTCGCGGTCAAGGCCGGCACGGAAGCCGCCGGCCCCGGGGAATCGCTGCCCTTTACCGTCAACGGCCGCTACCTCTTCGGCGCGCCGGGCGCAGACCTGCCCGTGGAGGCCCGGGTGCGGCTGGTCAAGGCGGCGTTCGCGCCCAAGGGCTACGCCGGCTACGTCTTCGGCGACCCGGAGCGCAGCTTCGAGGATACGGAATTTTTCGAGGAGGCCGGCAGCCTCGGCCCCGACGGGCAAGCCTCCTTCGACGCGTCGATCCCCGACGATCTGTCGCCGCCGGCGGCGCTCGAGGCCATCGTCACGGCGCGCGTGCGCGAAGGCGGCGGCCGGGGCGTCACGGGGCTTACCCGCATCCCGGTCCACGTCTACACCGCCTATCCCGGCCTCAAGCGCCTGGCGAGCGACGCGGCCACGCCCGGCAAGCCCGTGCGCTTCGACTACGTGGTCGTCTCGCCGGACGGTAAGCCCTTGGACGCGCCGGAACTGACGGCCACGCTCTACCGCGACGCCTGGCAGACGGTGCTGCGCAAAAACCCCGACGGCGCGTTCACCTACGAGTCCGTGCGCGACCCCAAGACCGTGGAGACGCGCACCGTCTCCGCCAAGGGCGGCAAGGGCGCGACGTCCTTCACCCCGCCGACCTTCGGCAGCTACCGCCTGGTCCTCGCCGACCCCGAAAGCGGCGCGTCGTGTCAGCTGGAATTCTACGCCGGCGGCTTCGGCTATTCGCCCTGGGCCGTGGAGAACCCGGCGCGCATCGAGCTCAAGCCCGACAAGGCCGAGTACGCCTCGGGCGAGACGGCCCGGTTCCAGGTGCGCGCCCCCTTTGCCGGCAAGCTCCTCGTCACGGTCGAAGGCTCGGGCGTGCACGATGTGCAGATCGTGAACCTTCCCGGCAACACGGGCGAAATCACGGTGCCGGTGCGGCCCGAATACATGCCCGGGGTCTACGTGACCGCGACCCTGGTCAAAAAGGCCGGCGACGTCACGCCGGAAAGCCCGTCGCGGGCCTTCGGCGCGGCGCCCATGCCCGTGGACAAGGCTTCGGGCCGTTTGCCGCTCGCCGTGACCGCGCCGGAATCCATGCGCCCGGGCGGCAAGCTCACGGCCGAGGTCTCGGCCCCGCCGGGCAGCGTCGTCACGGTCGCGGCCGTGGACGAGGGCATCCTCCAGCTCATCGCCCAGAAGACGCCCGACCCCTTCGCGTTTTTCTACGCCAAGCGCCGGCTGCAAGTGGAGACCTTCGACACCTTCTCCCTGCTGTTGCCCGAAGTGCCGCCCGTGATGGGCAAGGCGCTGGCCGGCGGCGGCGATTCCCTGGAAGACCTCTCCAATTTCGTGCGCACCCAAAGCCCTGGCCGGCGCACCGTGGCCTATTGGTCTGGCCCGGTGTCCGTGGGGCCCTCGGGCAAGGCGCAGGTCTCCTTCGACATCCCCGAATTCCAGGGCCAGGTGCGGCTCATGGCCGCCGGCGTCTCGGGGCGGCGCTTCGCAGCGGCCGAAGCCAGGACGTTCGTCAAGAGCCCGCTCGTGCTGCTGCCGTCGTTCCCGCGCTTCCTGGCCTTCGGCGACGTCGCGGACATCCCCGTGACCGTGCGCAACGACACGGGCAAGGACGGCTCCTTCGCCATCTCCCTGACCGCGTCCGGTCCGGCGCGCGTGGCCGAACCCACGCGAAACGTCGCCGTCGCCAAGGGCGCGGCCGCGACCGTGGCCTTCCCGGTCACGGCCGGCGACGCGGAAGGCGTGGCGGAATTCGCCGTGGCGGTTTCCGGCAACGGCGAGCGCTCGGCCGACACCGCAAGCCTGCCCGTGCGCTCCCCCCTGCCCGCGCGCACCACCATCCGCTCCGGCGCGCTGGAAGCGGCCAGCCTCACCGTGCCGGAACTGGCGTCCAAGGAGTTCGTGCCCGGCACGGCGCGCCTCGACGTCACGGTCGGCCGCTTTCCGCTCATCCGCTTCACCGGCAACCTCAAGGCGCTGCTGTCCTATCCCTACGGCTGCCTGGAGCAGACGGTCTCGCGCGCCTTTCCCCTGCTCTACTTCGCCGACCTGGCCCGGGCCCTGGACCCCGGGGCCTTCGACGCCCTCTCGCCCCAGGGCATGGCCCAAGCCGCCATCAGGCGCATCACCGGCATGCAGCTCTACAACGGCGGTTTTTCCATGTGGCCCGGCGGCTCCGAGCCCCAGGCCTGGATGAGCCTCTACGCCGCCCATTTCCTGGCCGAGGCGCGCCTGGCCGGCTATCCCGTGGACGCAAACGTGCTCGCCCAGGCCCTGACCTTTGCCGGCGAGACCGGCAGGCAAGCCGACCTCACGACGCCCGAAGGCCTCACACGGGCGGCCTACGCGCTCTTCGTGCAGGCCAAGGCCGGCCGGGCGGACATTGGGGCCATGGACAACCTGCGCGACGCCAAGGCCAAGGCCCTGTCGCCCGAGGCGCGGGGACTGCTCGGCGCGGCCTACGCCGCCGTGGGCAACTCCCGCACCGCGGACGCCCTGGTCTCGGGCCCCATGCCGGGCGGCGAAATACAAAAGGAAACCGGCGGCAACCTGTCCTCGCCCCTGCGCGACAAGGCACTGTTCCTCTCGGCCCTGCTCGACGCCGCCCCGGCCGACCCGAGGCTTCCTAGCCTCGCCGAGGACGTCGGGCGGCTGCTCGAGGGCGAGCCTTACCCCTCGACCCAGGAAAACGCCTTCGCCCTGCTGGCCCTTGGCAAGTACTACGCCCGGCAACAGGCCAAAAAGCCCTTCTCGGGAACGCTTTACGCCGGAACGGGCGTGCTGTCCGATTTCAGCAGCGACAAGGCGCTGAGCCTGCGCGGCCTGCCCCAGTCCGGGGACCTGCGCATCAGCGTGGACGACGGCTTCGAGCCCGGAGCCTGCTTCTACAGCGTGCGTACTCGAGCCGTGCCGACGCCGGCCGCCTACGCGCCCCAGGCCGCGGGCCTCGAGGTCGAGCGGACGTTCCTCGGCCGCGACGGCACGCCCCTGGCGCCGGGCGCGGCCGTGCCCCAGGGCGCGCTCGTAGTCGTCAGGTTCGCCGTGCGCGCGACCAAGGGGCCGGTGGCCAACGTCGTGCTCGAAAACCTGCTCCCGGCGGGGCTCGAGGTGGAAAATCCGCGTCTTTCCACCACCGAGCGCCTGCCCTGGATGGAGGCGGCGGACGAAAACGACGCACCCGCCTATCTCGACATGCGCGACGACCGCACTCTGGCCTTCACCGACCTCAAGGACACGAAGTGGCGCGTGTCCTATGCCCTGCTCCGGGCCGTTACGCCGGGCAGCTTCACCGTTCCGCCCGCCCAGGCCGAGGCCATGTACGCCCCGGAATTGCGCGCCGGTGGTCCCATCTCCAAGCTGACCGTGTCCGCTCCGGTCAAGTAGAGCGCAACCCATGGAAAAGTTCGCCAAGCTCGTCAGCACCTGCGCCAAGAACGGCATTACCGACCTGCATATCCGCACCGGCCAGCCCGTGGCCGTACGCAAAAACGGGCACCTGCACTTCCAGCGCGACATCATTTTCGACAGCGCGGACATGGAAGAGCTCATGAACCGCCTCACGTCCGAACGACAGCGCCGCCAGCTCGCCGAACGCTGGTCCGTGGACTTCTCGGCCTACCTCCAGGACGCCCAGATGCGGCTCAACGCCTTCTACTCCGCCGACGGCCTGGGACTGGCCGTACGCTTCCTGCCGTCGGTGGTGCCGGACTTCGAGTCCCTGAACCTCCATCCGTCCCTGCGCGACCTGTGCGCGCTGCACCACGGGCTCATCCTCATCTGCGGCCCCACGGGCAACGGCAAATCCACGACCATCGCGGCCATGATCCGCGAGATCAACCAGACCCGCGCCGCCCACGTCATCACCCTGGAAGACCCCATCGAATACCGGTTTTCTTCGGAAAAGGCGCTCATGGACCAACGCGAGCTCGGGGCGCATTTCCTGAGCTTCGAGCAGGGGCTGCTCGACATCCTGCGCGAGGACGCGGACGTCATCATGGTGGGCGAGCTGCGCGACCCGGAGACCATGCGCCTGACGATCAACGCCGCCGAGGCCGGGCACCTCGTTATCGCCACCCTTCACGCCGGCACACCCGAGGAGGCGCTCCTGCGTCTGTGCAACGCCTTCGGCGAGGGGGCCCAGGATTTCGCCCGGGCGCAGATCGCCTCGTGCCTGGGCGCGGTAGTGGTGCAGCACATGGAGATCCTGCCCCGGGTCGGATTCCGCGCCCCGGTGCTCTCCATCCTGCGCAGCAACAACTCCGTCAAAAACATCATCCGGGAAAACCGCCTCAACCAGCTCGAAAGCATCATGCAGGCCGGCAAAGGCGAAGGCATGTTCACCTTCGAGCGCTACCGCGAGGATTTCCTGGACCAGAAGCCGAAGCTGACGCCGCCGACCGTGGCCTTCCGCCCGAGCCAGAACGCCGCGCCGCCCATGCGCCCCATCGAGGCCCCGCAAACCCCGTCCATGCAGGCGACGCACCAGCAGTCACCCCAGGTTGCACCCGCGCCCCAGGCCGGTCCGTTGTCGCCGCCTCCGACCCATGCGGCTCCAGCAGCCGCCATGGGGACGTCGCGCCTCGGCGACCACCCGAGTACGGGTCCCTACCGCATCGACGACGAGCAGCCCCTGGAAGAGCTCGTGGAGCTGATGCGCCGAAAAATGCCCTAGCCCGGCGTGTCGCCGTCCTCCGCGCAGACATCCTCGCGCAGGACGTAGCGGTTCTTGCCGAGCCGCTTGGCCTCGTACATGGCCGCATCGGCCATATCGAGGGCGTGCTTGAGGCTCGGCTCGCCTCCCCGGCAAAGCGACACGCCGATGCTGCACCCGAGGCCAAAGCCCAGGCCGCCGACGCCCGCCACGATCCGCGCGGCCATGGACGCGGCCGCCGCGCGCAAGTGGCTCTGCTGCGCCGTCAGGCAAACCACGAACTCGTCGCCGCCCAAGCGGCCGGCCACGTCCGTTTCGCGGACGTTGTCCCGCAGCACCCGGGCCGTTTGCGCCAGCACCCGGTCGCCCTGCTCGTGGCCGTGGACGTCGTTGACCTGCTTGAAGCCGTCGAGATCGATGAACATGACCGCAAGACCCAGGTCCGGCTCCTGGCGCACCGCATCCTCGAGCTTCCTGGCCAGCTCCCAAAAACGGTTGCGCATGGGCAGGCCCGTGAGGCTGTCTATGAGGGCCTGTTCCTCGCGGTCCCTGGCCGCAAGCAGACAGGCGCGCACCTCGCCCATTTCACGGATGATGACGCCCGCGTCGTACGGCCGCTCCCCTTGGGATATTTCCGTCGAAGCGGCGATCAGCACGGAAACGTCGTGCTCCAGGCGGCGGGCCAGCCAGAGCGAGGCCGCGAACCCCGCCGCCAGGCACAGCAGACCGGCCACGCCGAAACGAAGAAGCATCCGGCGCAGCGGCGCAACGAACGCCTCCTCCGGGACGCCGATGACCACGGTCCACCCCCAGTCGCCCACCTCGGCCCTGGCCACGATCACGGGCTGGCTCATGCCGCCGGAGACGGTCGCACCGTTGTCCTCGGGCTTTGCCGCGTCGATCTCCCTGCCCGTGCCTTCGCCGAGCACGGCCCCAAGGAGCGTCGTGGGATCATAGGACGCGACGATGGTATCGCCGGCCAGGATGCCCACGCTCCAATCATCGGGCAGGTGCTGCTGTCCGAGCAGGGTGTAGAGGTCGACGACAGGCGTGAGGGCGCGCAAACAATATCGCGCCTGCGCGCCCACGAATACGGGCACGCCGAGGGCCACCAACCGGGTGTGGGAAATCGTGCCCACGAACGGCCCCGAAACCAGGGGATAACCTGTTTCGATGACGCGGTTGGCGGAATCCGGGTCGCTGGTTTCGGGAAGCCGCTCGCCGAAGGGGCGCTGGGTATTGAACAGGATCGCGCCGTCGCGGTTCACCAGGGAAATGGCGAAGCTGCCGGCCTCGCGCGCCACGAGCCTTGCGGCGTGGGCGTACAGGGCTTCCAGGTCGTTCCTGCGCCCGGCGTCGCTTTCGGCGACGGCGGCGAGCATGGAGGCCCGGGCCGCCAGATGCCGTCCCACGACGGAGGCGATGGCCAGGGCGCGGCGTTTGAGCGACACCGTTTCGCTTTCCCGCTGGCTTTTGATGGAATCGAGCAGCATGACGCAAGAGAAAAGCGCCATGGGCACGGCGGCAAGGGCCGCCAAGAGCAGCAGCCAGGAGTGGAAGGCGACGCGTGGCGTTCCGGATTGCGGCATGGGCTTCTCCTCGCAGGGGATGCCCGTATACGACAGGGCGGTGTTCCCTTGTAACCAAAGTCGGACGACGCGCGCAACGCCACTGCGCGCCAAGCCGGCGCAAAATGCTGCTCAGACCGGCCGTTTGTCCGCGGTCGCGGCCAGGAAGGCGACAGCCCTGGCAATGACCGTCGGGTGCCAGAGCATGCCCAGGTGGGAGACGGCCGGCGTCGCTTCCTCGCGCCAACCGGGGCGGCCCAGGGCAAGCCCGGCCAGGGGCGTGACCATGGCGTCCACGGGCGAGGCCAGGGACAACAGCGCAGCCTCCGGAGGATCGGGCAGCGTCGCCACGATGCGGCAAACGGGACCGCCCGGGACAAGTCCGCGCCCCAGGCGGCCGAAGGCCAGGGCGGCGAGGCTGCTGCCGCCGTGGGGCGCGCCGAGGGTCACGCAGGCCAGGGTGCGGCGGCCGAGATCCGCTTCGGCCATCAGCCGCCGCGCGAGAAGCCCGCCCAGGCTGTGGCCGAGGAAGCACAACGGCGCATCGGACGGCAGCCCGTCGCGCAACCGGGCGGCGAGCGCCTGGGCCACGGCTTCGAACTCCGTCCCCAGCGAAGGATAGCCGGGGCATAGGACGAGGCCGAAGCCGCGCCGGGCGAGGGCTGGCCGGAAACACAGGAAGGCGGCGGGATTGTGGTATAGCCCGTGCAGGCAGACCACGACCGGTCCGCGCCCCAGGGGCATGCGGCGTGGCGTGCGGCCGGCCAGCGGCCCAAGCGGCAGGGTCAGGCCCATGGCGCAATACCCGCCAAGGCTCGTGACCAGGGCCAGGAGCCGGCAGCGCAGCCTCCGGCCCCGGCAGGCGGCCGCCAGAAACGGCGGCGGCGCGTGGCGCATGGCGGCGCAAAAGGCCCAGAGCTGGCTCACGGCCATTGCGGCAACCGCTATCAGCAGGCCGCTGGCGGCCAGGATGGCGAGTCCCCTGAAAAGAAGCGCAAAGTCCGAGTGTGGCAGCATGGTTTCATCATAGCGAAATCGCAGAGGAAAACAAGAAAGTTTCGCGGGGGCGCAAAAAATCGTTGACGAGGGGGGGCCAGGTGCGTAGATACCGTGTCTCGCCGGGCGGGCGGGTAGCTCAGCTGGGAGAGCATCGGCCTTACAAGCCGAGGGTCACAGGTTCGAGTCCTGTTCCGCCTACCAGAGATATGCGGGGTCGTAGTTAAGCTGGTTATAACGCCGGCCTGTCACGTCGGAGGGCGCGAGTTCAAGTCTCGTCGGCCCCGCCAGAAAGTCCAGGGAGTCAGATGTAAATCCGACTCCCTTTTTCTTTTGCTGCGGATTTTCCCCCGCACTATTCCCACGGGCACCATAAAAACCGGTCAAACTCGATACTATAAGCCGGGGCACATCCAGTTCGCCACCCTATCGATTTTTTCCCTTCCGTTTGAACCCTCCCGACGGGAAATGCCGTCCACCGTCACGGGCAAGAACCTGAAGCGGGAAAAGCTGTGGGCCAGCCTGCGGATGTCGCTCAAGGAATACGAGATGAAGCGCACGCAAAGAACGCTGGTGCGAGTCGAGGCATATGGTATTATGCAAAAATATTTTATTCATTCAAAGAATTGTCTTTTATAGTTTGAAATATGACTTGCTTGAGCTCTTGCATTTCTATTGGCTTTGCAATATAAGCATCCATCCCAGCATTTATAAACTCAAATTTTTCCTCCTGCATAGCATAAGCTGTCATTGCGATGATGGGTATGTTCTTTTTTGACTCACCACTCGCTCCGCAACGGATAGCTCTAGTCGTTTCGACTCCATTCATATTGGGCATTTGTATGTCCATAAGGATCAGGTCAAAATGTTCTACCGCAAGCATGCGTAGTACTGTTTGGCCATCTTTTGCACACTTTGTTTGCAAACCAATTTTATTGAGCATCTTAATTTCAAGAAAAAGATTGTCTGCGTCATCTTCTGCGAGGAGCACTTTTAGCGCACAGACCCCTCGGGGGGATTCCGTTTCGTGCTTCCGAGAAGCCGGTGCGGCATAGGGCTGCCGTAAGGGTAAGCAGAGGTAGGCGGTTGTTCCCTCGCCCTCGATGCTGTCGATATCAAGGGCTCCACCAAGCAGCGAGACGAGTCGACGCACGATGGCCAGGCCCAGCCCCGCGCCCTGGAACTGACGGGTGTAAGTCCCCTCGGCCTGATTGAAGGGTTCGAAAATACTTTTGAGCAGGTGGGCCGGGATGCCGATGCCCGTGTCGCTCACCGTGAAAAGCGCGCGCAGGCTGCCGTCGCCCCGGACGTGCAGGGGCGCAGCGGTGACGGTCACTTCGCCGCGCTCGGTGAATTTCAGGGCATTGCCCACCAGATTGAACAGGATCTGGCGCAGTCGCGTGTCATCGCCGACCAGCGATGGAGGCATGCTCGCGTCGATGCGAAAGTCGAGGCGGAGCCCTTTTTCCAGGGCAAGTTGAGAAAAGGTATCGATGACGGCGTCCTTCTGGCTGGTCAGGGTGAACGTCGTTTCCACGACGGACAGCTTCCCCGCTTCGACCTGCGACAGGTCGAGGATGTCGGACAGCAGGCGCGTCAGCCGGTGGGAGGCCCTGACGGCATTGGCGATGTACTCGTCCTGCTCCGCATCGGTCGTGGTGGTTTGCAGCAACTGGAGCATGCCGAGGATACCGTTGAGGGGCGTGCGTATTTCGTGGCTCATGTTCGCGAGGAACTCGCTTTTGGTCCTGCTGGCGGCCTTGGCTTCCTCCATGGCCTTTTGCAACTGGATCGTTCGCTCCCGGACGCGCTCCTCCAGTTCCGTTTCCGTCCGCTTCTTGTGGATGGCGTAGCGGATGGAGCGTTCGAGGATGTGGGCATTGAGCATGGACTTGGACAGGTAATCCGTGGCCCCCGCTTCCATGGCCTTGATATCGACTTCGCGGTCGCCCTGGCCGGTGAGGAAGATGGCCGGCACCGGCAGGCCACGGCGGGAAAATTCCCGCAGCAGCTCCAGGCCGGAGCGCGCGCCCAATTGGTAATCCACGAAGCAGACGTCGAAATGTTCCGTCTCCAGGGTGGCCAGCGCTTCGTCGTAGCCGGGAGACCATTTGACAGAGCAGGCCCGGCCAGGAATCTTGGCGAACTGCGCCGCAGCGAGGAGGAAGTCCTCCTCGTCGTCGTCGATGACCAGGATGTTTATGGGCTCAGCCATGGGCATGTCCGTTCCCGAATGGTTGCTGGTGCAGGGGGATGGTCAGGATAAAGGTCGCGCCGACGCCCGGCCGGCTTTCGGCCGTGACCGTTCCCCCATGACGTTCGACGCTTTTCTTGACAATGGCCAGGCCGATGCCCGTACCGGGAAATCTGCTGCGGCCGTGCAGCCGCTGAAACGGCTGAAAGATTCTGTCCAGATACTGCTCCTCGAAGCCGATGCCATTGTCCGCGACCGTGATCCTGGCCCATTCCCGGTCATTTTGAATGATGACCGCGCCGTCCACGGCGATGCGCGGCGCGGCCTCGCCGTGGAACTTGAGGGCGTTGGAAAAGAAATTCTGGAAGGTGCGGCGCATCTGCGACGCATCGACATCGGCCGTGGGCAGGGCCGCCACCACGATTTCCCCCCCGGAATCCATGAATGACGCTTCGAGGTCGGCGGCGGCTTCCCGGGCAAGCTGGCCGAGGTCCGTGGGGACGAAGGGGTTGGGTCGGGTGGTGATGCGGGAATATTCCAGCAGATCGAGGATGAGGGTGTTCATCCGGTCGACCGCGCTTTCCATCCGGCGCAGGTAGTCCTGTCCCGTTGCGTCGAGATGATCGGCGCTGTTTTCGCGAAGCCGTTCTCCGAATGCCTTGATCTTGCGCAACGGCTCCTGCAGGTCATGGGAGGCCATAGCCGCGAAGTCCTCCAGTTCCCGGTTGCTGCGCTCCAGGTTGGCAGTGCGATCCACGAGCAGACTTGAGGCTTCCTCCAGCGCCTGGCCCACCGCATCCGTCTCCTCAAGGCCGTACGCGCCGGGAGCAACCACTTGGCCGGCGGCCAGTCCCCGGGCCGGCGTGATCAGAGCCCAGATGGAGCGGGAGATGCTGCGGCCGATGTACACGGCCAGGACCACACCGGCGACGGAGAGCAAGGTCGTGCCGGCCACGGCCCACAGAAGCCAGTGGCGCAGGCCCTTCCAGACAACGGCCTTGGGCACGTGGAGGACCACCGCCCAGTTGGTCTTGGGGGAACGGCTCAGGCAGGCCAGAGAGGGGACCTTCTCCAGGTTGAGGAATTCCTTGATGTAGTCCCCGGCCCCCGGGTTTCCGAGGAGGGGCGGTATCTGCTTGCCCACATACTGTTGCGGGGTCAGGGTGCGGTAGATGACCGTCCGATCGCGGTCCATGAGCAGGCCCACCCAGCCCGAGGGCAGGGGATAGCGCTCCAGGATGGTCACGATGCGGTCCGTGGGCAAGGTCATGCCCAGGTCGTAGCGGACCTGCCCGTCGCGGATGACGGGGACGTCCACGCTGATCAGGAAGCGCCCGGTGATGGCCCCCTTGAACAGGCCGCTGACGTCCGGCTCGCCTTGCTCGAACACACGCCGCACGCTGGCGTGGGCATTGCGCTTCGGCAGGGGCGTGCCGGGAGCGCGGTAGGAATTGACGAGTTGTTGGCCTGTCGCGTCCGCCAGGATGATGTCCGCTCCGGGATAGTTTCGCAGGAACAATTTGGCTTGGTGGTAGAAAGCGCTATATTCCCCTGCATCCAGGGCAGGAGAAGTGGCCAGCGCCAGCAGTGCGGCCTGGATGGTCTCGATCTCCTGGTCCACGGTCCGAATCTGGTTCCGGGCGTACTCCAGCAACTGCGCTTCGACATTCTGTTTTTTCTCCTGGTATGCGCGATAGACAAGAGAACCCGCGGCCAGCCAGACGGGCACGACGCAGGCGAGCACCAGGCAGGCGAGCCTGAATCGAATGAAGCGCCAGTGTCGCAAAGAGGCCAAAAGCATTGTCACACCCCCCTCAGGCCTGTTGTCTCACTGGCAATGTGATGGTGAAGCACGCGCCCTGCCCGGGTGTGCTTGAGGCCGTGACCGTCCCCCCGTGCCGTTCGACGACCTTGCGCACGATGGCCAGGCCGATACCCGTGCCTTCGTAGGCTTTTTTCCCATGCAGGCGCTGGAAGGGCTGGAAAATCTTCTCCTTGTACCGGGCGTCGAAGCCGATGCCGTTGTCCCGGATCGAAAGAGCGGCCATCTGACGGCCGTTTGCGGTGACGCGCGCGCCGCTGATGCGCACCCGCAGCGGCGCTTGCCCACGGTACTTGAGGGCGTTGGAAATAAGGTTCTGGAAGAGCTGGCGCATGAGCGCGCTGTCGACGTCCGCCTGGGGCAGCTCCTCGATTTCGATGACGCCGCCGGCCTGGGCCAGCGCATGGTCGAAATCCTGGGCCGCCTGGCGGGCGAGCTCGCCGAGATCGGCCGCGGCAAAGGCATGCTCTCCCATGGACACCTGCGAGTAATCGAGCAGGTCGCCGATGAGGGTCTGCATCCGCGCGGCCGCGTTTTCCATACGGCACAAATAGTCCCTGCCCGTTTCCCCCAGCGCGGCGGCGTATTCCAGGCGCAGGCGCTCCCCGAAAACACGGACCTTGCGTAATGGTTCCTGCAGGTCGTGGGAGGTGATGAAGCTGAAGTTCTCCAGTTCCGCGTTCCTGGCCTCAAGCTCTATCGTGCGTTCCCTGACCCGGACCTCCAGCGCGTCGCGCGCCTGCCGGACCAGCTCCTCGGCGCGCTTGCGCTCGGTGATGTCCTTGGTCACGGTGAGCACGTGGGTCTCCCCATCGATCTCCATGGGTTCGATGGAAAGCAAAGCGCTTTTGATTTCCCCGGTCCTGGTCCGCAGGCGCACCTCGCAATCGGATATCCGATCCTTGGCCCGCAAACGCTCCCGGATGCGCTCCCGGCTGTCCGGATCGTCCCAGATGCCGAGCTCCAGCGTGGTTTTCCCGATGAGTTCGTCCGAGGCGTAACCCATGAGTTGGAGATAGGCGTCATTGGCGTACACGAAGCGGGCGGCGTCGAAGGACAGGATGGCCATGGGCGCGGGGCTGGCCTGGAAGACCATGGTGAACTGCCTGTCGCGCGCCTGCAGCGCCTGCTGCGCCAGTTTGCGCTCGGTGATGTCCTCACTGGAAACCACGATCCCGCCGACCGCCTGGGTGGTCGTGTACCAGGGCCGCACTTCCCAACGCAGCCATTGGACGGTGCCATCGGCGCGCCTCAAGGGGTCCTCCTCGGCCCGCTCCACGGCCCCGGCCAGGCAACGCGCATGGATAACCTTCCAGCGCTGGGGGGTCTCCGGAAAGATGTCGTAATGGCTCTGGCCGAGCAGTTCGCGTCCGGTCAGGCCATAGTCGGTGATCCAGCGCCGGCTGACGGCCACGTAGCGCATTTGCCGGTCGAACATGGCGATGTCAGCCGGTGCGTGCTCGATAAAAAGGCGCAGCAGTTCCTCTCGCTCGCGCAGTTCCTCTTCCAGGCGCTTTTGCTGCGAAATGTCGGTATTGGTGCCGAACCACTGGAGCACCTTGCCCGCAGCGTCGCACAGGGGGTTGACCCGGGTCAGGAAGGGGCGGAAGAGGCCATCGGCCCCGCGCAGGGGGAAAACCATGTCAAAAGGTTCGCCCGTGGCGATGGAAATCTTCCACTTCTCCCGCACGGCGGGAAGCACGGCCGGATCGTGCACCTGCTGCCACCCCCAGCCCCGCATTTGATTCGGAGTGGTCCCGGTGTAGGCGTACCAGCGGTCGTTGTACCAGTAGATGTGGCCGTCGGCCCGGGCGATCCAGGCCAATTGCGGGATGGCGTTGGCCAGCATCCGGAATTTTTCCTCGCTCTCGTCGAGTTCCCTGGTGCGCTGCGTGACGCGCTGCGTCAGCGTCCGGCCGATGGCGCGCAGCTCCTCGTTGGCCTGGCGCTGGGAAAGGGCCAGGGCCAGGTGGCGGGCGATCAATTCCAGGCCGCGCAGCAGTTGCGGCGTGAACATGTCCCGGCGCTTGTCCTCGAGCTGGAGCAGGCCGTAGGTCGTGGCGTCGCAACGCAAGGGGATAAGCGCCGAGGATTCGTAGCCCGAGGCAAGGCAATTGCCCCGGATCCGGTCGAGCAGCTCCGGTCGCCGTCGCACCAGCTCGCTGTTGGCATTGCTCCAGAAGCTACCGTATTCGCTGAAAAAAGGCTCGCGACGATCGATCCTGCCCTGCAGAACCATGCCGCAGGCGCATTCGAGCAGGGGCTCGCCGTTGCGGTCCACAGCGGCCGGTCCGTGCCCCCCCCTGGGGCAAAGGCTGTTTTCCAGTCGGATGAAGTCCTCGGAGAACCCTCTGGTCTGGAAGTACGGGAAGTCATTGCCTTCACGCAGCCGCAGGCCCACGGCATCGAATCCAGTTTCCCGGGCGATGCGGGTCACGATCTCCCGCAGCAGGTCGGGTGTGGCTGTCTCCGCCTTGATGCAATCAAGCGCTGCAGCAGTCAGGCGATCAAGCGGCTCGCGCTGGGCCAGTTCCCGTCGCAGCAGCTCCATTTCCCGGACAAGTGCCGCACGGTCCGTTTCGTCCGCGTTCATGCTCTCCTGCCCATGCCTGGGGTTCGGTTCCCGTTGACCGCCGTTTCCGCCACGCCCGGCCGCTATCGCGCGGGCAGCCTGACGATCTGGAACCAGTACTCTCCGAACTTGCTCACCACCTCGCACATGCTCTGGAAGGTCACGGGCTTGGTGATGAAGCAGTTCGCTCCGTCCTGGTAGCTGCGGCTGATGTCGGCATGCGTTTGGGACGTGGTAAGGATGATGACGGGAATATCCTTGAGCATCTGGTCGTTTTTGATTTCCTTGAGAGCCTCGCGGCCATCCATGCGGGGCATGTTAAGATCAAGGAGGATGATGTCCGGGCGGGGGGATTGCTCCGGATCGGCGAAGGCGCCCCGGCGCCGGAGATAATTCATGAGCTCTACGCCGTCTTCCACGACGCGCAGGTCGTTGGAAAGCTTCGATCGTTGGAAGGAATCCCTGACAAGAACCACATCGTCTTCGTCGTCATCGGCCAGCAAAATGACGGCGGACTTGGTTGCGGTGCACATGGTTTCGCGCTCCCGGTTTTCGTAAGCTTACCAGAAATACCGCCCCGTTGCCAACCACTCCCGATTCGTTTGCGCATCCTGACGGTTGGTTGGCTTCATGCCACGCGCCGTCAAAATAAACAGAGGCATAGGCTTATACGGCAAACCTCTATAGTTAATGCACAATCCGAACAACCCCTTGCAGTTGGAGAAAATGGCTCCTGGAAAGAAGCCTCCCGACAAAAAGCGGCCCACCTCCGAAGAAACGGCCTCGGCCACCCAGTTCCAAGGACGGCGGGTTCCACCTTTCCGCCAAGACACGCACGCGGCGCTCTAGCATGTCCACCGCTCCCTTGGCCCAAAGGGCATGCCACAATACCAGGGATTCGCTCGACAACCTGTTCGAGGCACGGCCCTGCCAGCGCAGGGCCCGTCCCCTAAGAAACAAGCCGTTTTCCCTGTTTTTCTTGTCCGAACGCTCCCGCCTGTGCTATCGTGTTTTCATGGAAGAGAAGCATTGGATCCGGACTTCAAGCCGCGTATCGCCGCACCGCCGACGCTGTCAGCCGATGCAGGGAGGCTCCCCCATGCTCCAGTTTCCGAGCAGTCGAAGCCCACATCGCTCCTGGGCATATTGCATCGTGCACGTCGTCGGGTTGCTCGCGCTGCTCGTGCTCACCGCTTCGCCGACCGTGCCCGCGCTTGCCGCCCCACCCGCCAACGAGACGTCCAGGCCGTCCGGATCGGTCGCATGGTCGTTCGACAAGGTCGGTCTCAAAGGCGTGCTCTACCCCTCGCTGATGCTCAACATCGCCAAGATGAAACTCGACATGCAGCACAACGACGACGAATTGGGGGATCGCAACGGCCTTTTCGGCGTCGCAGTGACCGCCCCCCGCGCCGGGGCCAAAGCGGTCGTGGAGATGCGCGCCTCCTCGCCTCTGGTCAATCCCGGCCGGGCGGATGTGACGCTATCCCGCAAGGGCAAGGTCTATCACATCTATCCGTTTCTCACCTTCGCCGATCCGATCACCCTGGTGAAACAGCCCGTGCGGGTGACCATGACCGCCACATTGTGGCTGGACGGCGTGCCCCAGGGAGAACGCAGCGCCCAAGTCACCATCGCCTCGGCCAACGACTGCGTGCACAGCTTCGAGGACGACGACGAGTATTACGACACGGACTGGCTCTATGCCGCCTATGTCAACGAGAACCATCCGGTGGTGCAGCAAATATTGCGGGAGGCCCTGGCGACGGGAGAAGTCGCGTCGTTTCCGGGCTACCAGACGGATGCCGGGGGCGTGCGCAGGCAGGTGAAGGCGGTCTGGCAGGCGCTGCGCCGGCGCGGCATCCGCTATTCGAGCATCAAAACGCCCTCGGTCAAACCCAGGGACGTCGGCGTGCAGCACGTGCGGCTCATCAGCGAGGCGCTCGCCGGCAGGCAGGCCAATTGCGTGGAGGGCAGTTGCCTACTGGCTTCGATCTTCTACAGGATAGGCCTGGAAACGGCGCTGGTTTCGCTGCCCGAGCACATGCTCGTCAGCGTCGCGCTCGATCCCGGCGGCAAGCGGCAATTGTACCTGGAAACCACCATGCTCGACGATTCCTCCTTCGAGGAAGCCCTGGAATCCGGCGAGGAACAGGTCGCCGAGGCCTATGAAAATGCACGCAAGGCCGCGGCGCGAAAAAAAGCCGGCAAGGAGGATGACGACGAGGACGAGGAACCGGTCATCATCTCCATACGCGAGATGCGCAAAGCCGGCGTCCTGGCGATACCGGACCGCGACGCGTCGCGCCAACAGTTCTTCCAGGTCAAATAGTCTGGCGCAGATTGCAGATTGTTCAGGATGCCTTGTCCGGACGCCGGCGACGCATTATACAGGCGATCGAGAAGACAGCATTGGAGGCATCCCATGGGTTTATTCGAGCCGATCCACCTCATCGTCATCCTCGTGATCGCCCTTGTCATCTTTGGCCCGGGCAAGATCGGCGACCTCGGCGCGACCCTCGGCAGGTCGATACGGGATTTCAAAAAGGCCATGAACGAGGAGCCTTCCCCCGACCCTGTCCCCAACGTGCAGACCGCAACGCTCCAGGCCGCTCCTACGGCGCAGCAGGCTGCAACCGCCGTTTCGCCGGACGCCCCGGCGGCGCAGGCGTCCGCGCAACCGCATGCCGCGTCTGCCGAAGCTGCGGCGAAAACACCCGACGCCCCGGCCTCCGTGTGACCTTTCCCGCAATCTGACATCGCCCGCCGGCCGCCCCAGGAGATCGGACGCCGCCACAACGCGTCCTTCCCGGCGGCCGTTGCGGGCCTGCGCCAAGCGCCGCCCACGCCCGCCGTCCATACGCAGGCCGCCGAAGCCCTGCCGGGCGCATTGCCTTTGCCGCGATTATGCTCTAGCCAGGGAACCTGTTCAAAAGAAAAAACATTTCCTGCGCGGGCGCATCGAACGGTCCGTGGTGGTCCGCCGCAGCGGCCAGGGAACGCCGTGGCGTACGGCTCCCCGAGCCCCGGCGGGGAGGAGGCATCGCATGCACGGGCGCGTCCTGCTGCTCGGCGCGGGCGGCACAGGGGTCATGGCGGCGTGCACCCTTTCCCCTTTCGACGCCGTCACCGGCCTGATCGTGGCCGATCCCGACCGTAATGCCGCCGCGCGCACGGCGCTGGCCTGCCGTGCCGACGCCGAGGCCGCGGTCGTGGACGCCACGGACCATGCGTCGCTGGTCGGGCTCATGGGCCGGGCCGACGTGGTCCTCAACTGCCTGACCCCTTCTTCGCGCTTCGGCCTGCCGGTCCTTCGCGCCGCCATGGAGGCGGGCACGGACGTCCTCGACCTCTGCGACGACCCGGACGCCGCCTGCGCCATGCTGGACTGCGACGCCGAAGCCCGGCGCGCGGGCGTGACCGCCGTGGTCGGCATGGGCGTCAGCAGCATGCTCGCGGCGTGCGTCGTCTCGCGCCTGGACGCGGTGGAGCGCCTCGTCGTCGGCTGGAACGTCGAGGAAGCGACCGACGCCCCACTCCCTTTTGCCGCGGACGCGGCGTATTGGATCACGCAGTGCACGGGCGCGATCCCGGAATGCCGCGATGGCGCGCTGGCCGAAGGCGCGCCCCTGTCCGACCTCCCTATCGCCTACCCCGGCCGGGGCAGGCGCGTCCTTTACAGCGTCGGCCATCCCGAGGCCGTGACCTTCCATTATTCCTGGCCCGAGGTACGCGAGGCGCGTTGCGGCCTGGTCATGCCCTCGGCCTGGATCGGCCCGTTGCGCAAGCTGCGCGAGGAAGTGGATGCAGGCGCGCTGTCCGTGGAGAAAGCGGGAAAGAAGCTCGCCGCCAAAGCGACCGGAGACGACTGGCTCGAGGACCTTGTCGCGTCGCTGACGCACCTTGTGGACGGCCCCCGGCTGCCGCATTGCTTCGTGCTCGGCGAGGGCGTGCGGGACGGCGAAAAGCGCACCGTGGCCGCCTCGCTTGCGGCCACGCCGCCGGATGCGGCGTCCCTGGCCGGCGTGCCGCTGGCGCTTGGGGCGCTGCTGCACCTGCGCGGCCAGATCCCGGAACCGGGCGTCATGGCCCCGGAGCGGGCGTTCGAACCCGAAGCGTTCTTTCGGCTGTTCGCACCCTACTGCACGCTGCCCGGCCCCTGCCCGGCCAACCGGCTCATCGCCATGGCCGAGGCCGAAACAGCGCAAGAAGCGACGCAAAAGCAACGAGACGAAAAAAAGAAATTTCTCCTCCCTGCCTCGTCCCAATAACGCATTGCCTGCACGCGCCCTGCCCCGTCGGGGAGGTCCAGGAGGGGATCATCCCCTCCTGGCCGCCTGAGGCATCTTCCTCTTCTCTCCCCCCTCCGCTCTTTCCTCCCTTATCCCATATAACGCGTCGGGTCGGGCAGGCCGGCTTCGTCGAAGCCTTTCCGGCGCAGCAAGCAGCTGTCGCAACGGCCGCAGGCGAGGCCTTCGGGCGAGGGGTCGTAGCAGGAGTGGGTCAGGCCGTAGTCCACGCCCAGGCGCGAGCCCAGGCTCACGATCTCGGCCTTGCTGAGCGCCAGCAGCGGCGTGTGGATGGCGATGCGCAGCCGCCCTTCCACGGCCTCCTTGACGGCCAGGTTGGCCATGGTCTCGAAGGCGCGCACGAACTCCGGCCGACAGTCGGGATAGCCGGAATAATCCAGGGCGTTGACGCCGATGAAGATGTCCTGCGCGCCAAGTACCTCGGCCCAGCCCAGGGCCATGGACAGGAAAATGGTGTTGCGCGCCGGCACGTAGGTGACCGGGATGTCGGCCTCCATGGCGGCGGTGTCGCGGTCCTTGGGCACGGCGATGTCGGCCGTGAGCGCCGAGCCGCCGATGGCCCCGAGCGGCAGGGGCAGGATCAGGTGCGCGGCAACGTCCATGGCCCGCGCCACGCGTTTGGCCGCGTCGAGTTCCACCTTGTGCCGCTGGCCGTATTCGAAGCTCAGGGCGCAGGGCGCGAAGCCTTCGCTTTTGGCCACGGCCAGGCAGGTCGTGGAATCGAGGCCGCCGGAAAAAAGCACCACCGCCTTCTTGGGTTGCGTGGACATACGCCCTCCTTACACGCCCCGGGCGTCGGGGCTCCAGATGATCTTGTGCTGTTGCAGGGCCAGCCGCGCCCGCACCCTGTCCGCCACCATCCAGGCGGCCAGTTCCGCCGGGTCGAGCGCGCCGGGTACGGGCGAAAAATGGACCATGTGCGTGGCCCAGACGCGTCCGGCCACGTCCACGGCGAACCGGTAGTCCTCGCGCCCGGCGAGCACGAACTTGACCTCGTCGCGCGGACGCAGCCTGTCCAGGTTGGCGTAATCGTTTTGCGCTTCCATGCCGCTGCCCGGGCACTTGACGTCGAGGATCGCGACCACGCGCGGGTCGAGCACGGCGATGTCGCGGCTGCCATTGGTCTCGACCAGGACCGTGAGCCCTGCGTCGGCCAGGGCCGCGGCCAGGGCCGGCGTTTCTGTGGCGAGCAGCGGCTCGCCGCCCGTCAGCTCGACCAGCGGGAGGCCGAAGGCGCAAAGCGCGCGCATGGCCGCGTCCACGGACATTTCCGTGTACGACTCCAAGGCGTAGCGCGTGTCGCACCAGCGGCAGGACAGATTGCAGCCGGACAGGCGCAAAAAGGCGCAGGGCCAGCCGGCGAAGCTCGATTCGCCCTGGATGCTGGCGAATAACTCGTGAACCTTGAGGCTCACGGCTTTTCCGCGTAGCTCGCGGCCAAGCCCTCGCTCTCGACCACGGTGACCTTGGCCACGCGCACGCGGCCGTCTTCCAGACGCTCGCGCAACTGGCCGAAGATCCAGGCCGCGATGACCTCGGCCGTGGGTGGCGAAAGCTCGGGGATGTCGTTGAGGCAGGCGTGGTCCAGTCGGGCGAAGCAGGCGTCGAGGGCGGCGCGCACGTCCATGAAATCGGCGACCATGCCGGAGACGAGGGTTTCCGCGGCCAGCTTGGCCGTGACCTCGAAGTTGTGGCCGTGCATGGACGCGCACGGCCCGGGATGGCCGGGCAGGCGATGGGCGGCGCTGAAGGCGCCGGAGACTTTTATGATATAGGTAGCGGCCATGCGGCCCTCCGCGTCGTTGCAGATCCGGGGCGGTCGTCGTAGGAAAGGCACCCTCCCCGGCGCGTCGCCGGGGGCGCAAAGACAATCACGGCCTCGTGCGGCCGTCAAGGAGAACGTCCATGCCCGAAAAAACCAACCCGACCGCGCCCAAAGACGATGTTAGCACCTTGAAAACCCTCGGGCAGGGGGCCACGGCCTACCCGCGCACGGTGACGCCGAGCCTGCTCGAGACCTTCCCCAACGCCTTTCCCGGCCGGCGCTACACCGTGACCTTTCAAAGCGACGAATTCACGAGCCTTTGCCCCAAGACCGGCCAGCCCGACTTCGGCGTCATCACCATCCGCTACGTGCCGGATGCGCGCTGCATCGAGTCGAAGTCCTTAAAGCTCTACCTCTTCAGCTACCGCGACGAGGGCACGTTCATGGAAACGCTCACCAACCGCATCCTCGACGACCTCGTGGCCGCCTGCGCGCCCCTGGAGATGGAGGTCACGGGCGATTTCGCGGCGCGCGGCGGCATCACGATCGCGGTTTCGGCGCGCTACGAGCGGTCGTAAGCCCCGCAAGCCACGGGCCGACGACGATACGGCCGCTTGGCGGCGTCTTCTGCGGCGGCGGCTGGGGCTTTTGCCAGTCGCGCACGAACCATGCCCCCCACAAGAGCACCCAGGCGTTGTAATCGAGCCAGAGCAGAAACAGGATCGCGCCGCTGAGCTTCCCGTAGACCAGATGGTAGCGCGGCAAGCCGGCGACCATGGCGGTGAAGGCCGCGCTGACGCAAAAGACCGCCCCGGCGAGCACGGCGGCAAGCGCACACAGGAGCTTCAGCGGACGCCTGGGCAGAAAGAGCAGATAGACCACCAGAAAAAGCCCGGTCAGGCAGGCCACACCCCACAGCGGCGAAAGCCGGCGCGCCAGGCTGGCGACCGGCTCCAGGCGGGGCAAATGCGCGCAGTAGAGCGCCCCGGCCATGGCCGCGACGAAGAGCGCGCCCACAAGCGGCCCCTTGAGCACGGCGAACATTCGCCGCCGCAGCGGACGCGCCCCCGGCCGCTCCTCGCGCCAGGGCAGGACCAGGGCCCGGCCGAGCGCCCCCACGAACAGCCACGACGACCAAAGGATAAACGCCACGCTGGTCCAGCTGAGACCCGGCGACGCCCACAAGAGCTTCCTGGCGCGCGTGACCAGAATCTCGTCCACGAACGGGGCGAGCAATGCCATCTGCCGCCGCAGCAGCACCTGCGCGCTCCAGTTCTCCCCGGCGATCAGGCCGTAGCCCACGAGCATGACGAAAAAAAGCGGAATGCAGGAGAGCATGGCGTAAAACGCCAGTGCGGCGGCTTGCGCCGGGCCGCTTGCGCGCAGAAATCCCGACGTCGCCCTAGCCGCGGTTTCGAGCACGGCGCGAAGGCGCGGCCCCGGTGTCAAGGAAACGATCCTCACGGCCGGGCCGCCGCTTTTTGCAACCGCTGCGCCGCGTCGCGCGACACAAGCATGGAGAGATGTTTTTTCATGGTCGGCCCCTTTGCGCTACCGGCTTCGGGGGAAACCGGCAAGGCCTTCCGTGGAACGAAACATGCATGAATGCGGGAGAACACAGGGAGGAAGACGCATGTTCGCACAGAGCATCCAATTGGAATCCATCAGTTTTTTCGAGCCGACCGCCGGCGTGTGGCGCGAGGAGGCCGTCAAGGACCCGGCAGGAAGCGACGCCGCCTCCCCTGCCCTTGCGCACTGCGACGACGACGAGGATTTCGAGGCTTTCTGCCGCCGCTCGCTGCTGTGATCCCGCCCGGCGGGACGGCCTGCGATATCCCTGGCGGCAACGCCGCATCCGGGGTATGTCGCGGCCTGGGGCTTGCCGTGCAACCACGGGAAGCATCCGACGTCGCCACCGGAGGTTGTCATGAAACAGGCGCTTTGCGTGCTCGCCTTGCTCGTTTTTGCCGCCACGGCCATGGGCTGTCCGCCGCACCGCCGCCATGGCCCGCCGCCTCCGCCGCCACCCGGCGCGGTGGCCCCGCATCCCGGGCCCGGGCCGGGCCATCCCGTCCCCGCGCCCGCGCACCCGACGCCGCCGGTCACACCGTACTGACGCCAAGATAGCAATACCGGCCGGGCGACCGACCGTTGCCGCTTCCGGCGGGCGAGCGTCCCCCCTTTGCCTTTATTCCCCGAAGCGCGGCAGCGCCGGTTCTCGCTCGCGCACCAGCCGGCCGGCAAGTTCCGCACAGTAGCCGCAGGTCCGGCAGTCGTGGCGGCAGCCGTCCATGCGCGTGAAAAAATCCTCGGGCAAGGCGTCGTTCGGTATTTCCAGCCGGCCGGACAAGATTTCCTGGGTATCGAGCAGCCAGGCCAGGTTGCCGTGAAATGCGCCGGAGAAGTACGCCCGCACGATGGCCGTCAGGTCCGCGGCCGGGCGCGTGCGGCCACAGATTTTCAGGAAATCGACAATCCCCTCCAGATGGTGCGCGTCCTCGGGCCGCACGAAAGGCGAGGCGAGCATCCTGCCGGGATGGTCGTAAAACGCACGCAGGCAGCCGAGTTCCCGATTCATGTCCGGCCCGAGCGGGCAGGAAGCCAGGCGCGAAAGCGCGATGTGCGCGTCGTGGGCGGTCTTGAACGGACAGGCATAGAGGCAGCCTTCGTTGGTCATGAGCCCCAGGCGCAGGCCGGGAAACGCCTGCCGCGCCCGGGACGCGAGCGCAGCCAGCCGCACCGTGTCGCGGTTGCAGTCGCGGTCGAGGATGAGCGCCTGCGGGAATTTGAAATGCGTGTCCGCCACGGCCTCCAGCACGGCGGCCAGTCGTTCGAAGCTGTCCAGGCGGAAATTGATGCTCGGCACGGCGCAAAGCGCGCCGGCAACCTCGGGCGAAGCGTCGGAGAGGGCCGTGAGCAGGTAGTGGTCGGCGTAGACGATGCCGCTGATGGCCCCGGCCGCGAGATAGCCTTCGAGCAGCATGACGATGTCGCGCAAGGCGTCGCCGCAGTAGGTTTCCGGCGCGTGGAACGCTGCGTTCAAAAGCCCCAGGCGCGGCACGTCGGGCATGGTGCGCAGCCCCACGGCCAGGTCGTCCGGCGAGGCGTCGCCGGCGTCCGGCAGCCGGGCGTCCGGGGTATCCGGCCCCAGGCGGAAATAGACCGCCTCGAGCGCAGGGGCGTTGTCGGCGAGAAACGCGGCATAGGCCGCATCGGGCACAAAAGGGACCTCGTAACGCATTGGGTCGCTCCTTGCCGCGCCTGCCGCCCCGCCCGGGCGCGCGGCCCATTTCGACTAACGTGAACAGATGTTCACCGCAAGCCTTCCCTGGCCGACGAAAGCGGTTTTCTTCACAAATAGGTCGTGCGCCCGGGCTGGCAATGGGACATGACGGTCGCAGCGTATGTCGCTTTTGACGACGATCCGGCGACATCGGACCCGCGCCCTTGCCTTTTGCGCGTTCGGGCTTATTTTGCGGGTTTGCCGCAACGACTTCTGGAGGCGTTCATGTCCGAGGCTCCCCGCATCCGCATCGAAGGCGCACGCCAGCATAACCTCAAAAACCTCACCCTGGATATCCCCCGCGACAAGCTCGTGGTGGTGTGCGGCCCGTCGGGCTCGGGCAAGTCCACGCTGGCCTTCGACATCGTCTACGCCGAAGGGCAGCGGCGCTACGTGGAATCGCTGTCCGCCTACGCCCGGCAGTTCCTGCCGCAGATGGACAAGCCGCAGGTGGACAAGATCGAGGGGCTGTCGCCGGCCATTTCGCTCGAGCAGCAGACCGCCACGCGCAACCCGCGTTCGACCGTGGGCACGGTGACGGAAATCTACGACTTCCTGCGCGTGTTCTACGCCCGCCTGGGCAAGCCCCACTGCCCCAAGTGCGGCCAGCCCATCACGGCCCGGACCACGGACGAAATCATCCACGACGTGCTGGCCTTTCCCGAAGGCGCGAAGCTCCTGCTGCTCGCGCCCCTGGTCGAACACCAGAAGGGCACCCATGCCGACCGGCTCAAGAAGCTCAAGAGCCAGGGGTTCGCGCGCGTGCGCGTAAACGGCGCGGTCACGAACCTGGAGCCCCTGCCGGAACTTGAAAAGAACAAGCGCCACAATATCGACCTCGTGGTGGACCGGCTCGTGGTCAAGGACGGCATCCGCTCGCGCCTGTCCGACTCGGTGGAGCTCGCCCTGGCCCAGGGCGAGGGGCGGCTCATCGTCGCCGACCACGAGGGCAAGGCCACCGACCGCATCTTCTCCACGGCCTCTTCCTGCTCCACCTGCAAAATCAGCGTGCCCAAGCCCTCGCCGCAGCTTTTTTCCTTCAACAGCCCGCAAGGGGCCTGCCCGGCCTGCTCGGGCATCGGCGCGGTGGAATATTTCGAGCCGGCGCTGCTTGCGCCCAACAAGGGCCTGTCCTTGGCCGGGGGCGGCATCCTGCCCTGGAAGAGCGAACGGGCGCTGGCGCGCTACGCACGCCGCCTGGAGGACCTGGGCAAACGCCACGGCTTCACCCTGAAAACGCCCCTGGGCGAGTTCTCCCCCGAGGCCTGGGCGGCGCTTTTCTTCGGCGACAAGGCGTTCGGCTGGGAAGGCGTGGTGCAGTTGCTCGAGCACGGCCAGTCCTTCGGCTCGGTCTGGCGCGACGAGCTGGCCCGCTACCGCCAGTCGCGGCCCTGCCCGGTCTGCATGGGCGCGCGCCTGCGGCCCGAGGCGCTGGCCGTAAAGGTCGCGGACGCCAACATCTTCGAGTTCTGCTCCATGCCCATCGACCGGGCCCTGGCCTGGATATCGGCGTTGGCCTTCGCCGGGGCCGAGGCGCTCATTGCCGAGCCGCTGCTCAAGGAGCTCATGCATCGCCTGAAGTTCCTCACGGGCGTCGGCCTCGACTACCTGTCGCTTTCGCGCAACATGGCCACCCTTTCCGGCGGCGAGGCCCAGCGCATCCGCCTCGCCGGCCAACTCGGCTCGGGGCTCGTCGGCGTCACCTACGTCCTCGACGAGCCGAGCATCGGCCTGCACCCCCGCGACAACGACCGGCTCCTCGGCACGTTGCGCCAGTTGCAGGGCCGGGGCAACACCGTGCTCGTGGTGGAGCACGACGAAGCCACCATCCGACACGCGGACCACGTGGTCGAGCTCGGCCCGGGTTCGGGACGCCTCGGCGGCGAGATCGTCTACCAGGGCGACGTGGCCGGCATGCTCGCGGACAAGAAGTCGCTGACCGGCAAATACCTGCGCGGTGACGCCGCCTCGCCCATCCCGGAAACGCGCCGGCGGTCGGAAAAGTCCCTGGTGCTGCACGGCGTGACCACCAACAACCTCAAAAACATCGATGCGGAAATTCCGCTGGGGTGCCTGGTCTGCGTCACGGGCGTGTCGGGTTCGGGCAAGAGCTCGCTGGTCATGGACACGCTCTACAAGCACCTCGCCCTGGCCAAGGGCCTC
Organism: Pseudomonadota bacterium; assembly: GCA_023399375.1. GTDB lineage: Bacteria > Desulfobacterota > Desulfovibrionia > Desulfovibrionales > Desulfovibrionaceae > Solidesulfovibrio. The sequence continues at coordinate 50,645 of JAEWPX010000048.1, forward strand.
AAGGTGGACGCGCCGGGCATGATCGCGGGCATCGAGGGAGCGGAGCTCGTCGAAAAGATCGTGAGCATCGACCAGACGCCCATCGGGCGCACGCCGCGCTCCAATCCGGCCACCTACACCAAGGTGTTCGACGAAATCCGCGAGATTTTCGCCACCACGCCAGACGCCAAGCGGCGCGGCTTCAAGCCCGGCCGTTTCAGCTTCAACGTCAAGGGCGGGCGCTGCGAAGCCTGCGGCGGCGACGGCCAGATCCGCGTGGAGATGCACTTCCTGCCGGACATCTTCGTCACCTGCGAGGTCTGCGGCGGGCTGCGCTACAACCGCGAGACCCTGGACGTGCGCTACAAGGGGCTGACCATCGCCGAGGTGCTGGACCTGACCGTGCGCCAGGCCAGAGGCTTTTTCGAGAACTATCCGGTGCTCGACCGCAGGCTCGCGGTGCTCGAGGAAGTGGGGCTCGAATACCTGCACCTGGGCCAGCCGGCGACGACCCTTTCCGGCGGCGAGGCCCAGCGCATCAAGATCTCGCGCGAGCTCGGCAAGCGCAGCCTGCCCGGCGCGCTCTACATCCTGGACGAGCCGACCACGGGGCTGCACATGCAGGAGGTGGGCAAGCTCATCACCGTGCTGCACAAGCTCGTGGACAAGGGCGCGAGCGTGGTGGTCATCGAGCACAACACCGACGTGGTCGCGGCCTCGGACTACGTGATCGACCTCGGCCCCGGCGGCGGCGAGGCCGGCGGGCACATCGTCGCCAAGGGCACGCCCGAGGAGCTCAAGGCCAATCCCGATTCCGTCACGGGCCGCTTTCTCACCCTGCTCAAATAACGCTCCCAGCCCCTGCGCCACTGCCCGGACGCAGTCCTTCTCCCCCATTGAGGAGGTCCAGGAGGGGGCACCCCCTCCTGGCCGCCGGAGGCACTCTTCCTTCCCTCCCCTCACTCCCCTCATCCACTCTACAAAAATATCTCCGATTCGCGCCGTTCGCGGCAGTTGGCGGCGAGGCGCTGCGCCACCGCGAGCAGGGCCGGATGGGTCATGCGGCGCGCATGCGTGGGACAGGCCTTGACGCAGGCGCAGCAGCGGATGCAGGCGGAGGCGTCCGTGGTCACGACACCTTCCTCATCCAGGCGCACGGCCGCAACGGGGCAGAGATCCGTGCACAGGCCGCAGCCCTGGCAAAGCGCCGCATCGACCTGCGGCGAAACCCCGCCCGAAAGCCCGGCTTCGCGGTAGGGGCGATCGCCGGGAACGGCAAGGGGAGGACAGGCCGCCAGATCGGCCAGCCCCGCCAGTTTGGCCGCCACGGCCAGGCCGAATTCCCGCGCCGCGCGCAGGTCGTCGGCGTCCGGCCGGCCCGGGGCGATGGGCGTCGCCGCGGCGTTGAAGGAATGCTCGCCGATAAAGGCCCCGGCCGCCACCGGGACGAATCCGCGCTCCCTGGCCAGGTCGGACAGTTCGAGCAGCGCGTCTTCATAGGCCCTGTTGCCGTAGGCCACGACCAGGACCGCGGGGCCGCCCGCGCCCGTGACGCACCGCAGGCGGTCGACGGCCACGGCCGGCAGCCGGCCGGCGTAGACCGGCGCGGCGAGGACGGCCACGACGTCCCCGGGGATCGTCGCCGGCGCGACGCCGCCCGGTCCCGTCAGGTCGCAGACGTCGCCGCAGGGCAGGCCCAGGCCCGCGGCCACGGCCGAGACGATCCTGCGCGTCGTGCCTGTCGGCGAAAAAAAGACCAGTCGCGACGAAGCTTCCCGCATCGCGTCATCTCCCCGGGCAAGGCCGAAACGCCCGCCCTTCCGGTTACAGATCGTCGTCGCGGTCGTCCTTGCCGGTCATCCATTTGTCGATGGGATTGTCCCGGCCGGGGTGGCGATCCTTGTAGTTCTTGGCCCGCCGGTTGAAGTAGGCCAGGATGACGAAGCCGAAAACGATCAGGACGAGCAGAAACATCCCGTTGCTCATACGCGCCTCCGGGCTGTGCGGTCGGAGCGAGCCGCGTTGATTGTCGCACCATGGAGCGTCCGACGCCGTGGCGGCTTCGGACCTTGCAAAACCGTCATCCGTATTTTTCTCGATACGCCGCCCCCGCCGCCTTGTACAGTCCCCGCCGCCGCATCGCCGCGTCGCCGTTGCCGACCCGACACACATGCCCCGTACAGTCGCATCCTCGAACGGCGGGGGGACCGGAAAAGCATCCCCCCCCTCCCGGCGCAACATCTTCCCTGGAGCCTCCCATGCGCAGTATCGGCATCAGCGGCGTCCTGACCCTGGCGGTCAGCGCCACGGTCCTGGCCGGCATCCTGGCCCTGCTTTTCTACGTCTCGCAAACCACCACCTCGCTGGCCGAGGCCATGGCCGAGCAGGCCATGCGGCAGCTGGCCGACGCCGCCTCCGATTCCCTGGACCTCCGCGCGGCCGAGGCCATGGAGTTGGCCGCCGCCCTGGCCAGGCGTCCCGGCATCCGCGACGCCTTCGAAGGCAATCCGGCCATCGCCGGGACGGTCATCAACGAAACGCTCGGCAGCTACAAGGCCGTCTTTTCCATCCTGGTCCTCGACGCCTCGGGCAGGCTGTTGGCCGGGCGCAACGCGAAAGGCCAGGACTACGAGCAGGGCATGTCCTACGCCGATCGTTCCTACGTGGCGGCCTACCAGTCCGGCGCAGGCGCGTCCGTCACGCCCTCGGTCTACAAGTCCAAGCACGGCGGGGGACTCATCATGTCCGCGTCGAGCCCGGTTTCCGGCCCGGACGGGAAGCTCCTCGGCGGCGTGGTCGTCAACATGGACATCGCCCCCATCGCCGCCGATCTCGTCGACCACCTGCGTATCGGCGAAAAGGGCTATGGCTTCGTGGTGGACGCCTCGGGCACGGTGGTCGCCCACGGCGGGGACGCAGGGCTGGTCGGCCAGGACGTGTCCGGGCTCGAGTTCATCCGCAAGCTCATGGAAATCCGAACGGGCATGTTCGACTACCTCTGGAAGGGCGAGGAAAAGGCCATGGCCACGGTCCGCTCCGCCAAGACGGGCTGGTATACGGGCATAACCGCGGCCAAGACCGACCTCACGGCCGTGGCCCGCAGCCAGCGCTTCGTCCTTCTTGGCGTGGGCCTGGCCGTGGCGGCGCTTTGCACCTGCGTCATCGCCCTCGTCACGCGCCGGCTCGTGCTGCGTCCCCTTGCCGCGCTTGCGGCCTACAGCGACAGCATCGCCTCCGGCGCGTACGGCGCGACGCTTTCCGGCGGCTTCCGCTTCGAGATGGCGACGTTGGCCGAGCACCTGCGCAGGATGGTCGCCCAGCTCAAGGAGCGCCTGGGCTTTGCCAAGGGGCTGCTCGACGCCATGCCCCTGGCCTGCGTGGTCGCGGGCCCAGGCGGCAACATCCGCTTCCTCAACCAGCCCGTGCTCGACTTCCTGGAAGCCGACGGCAAGCCCGGGGACTACCTCGGCCAGCCGGCGGGCGTCTTTTTCTACGGCGACCCGAACCGCGCGACCATCACCACGCGCGCCATGCAGGAAGGCAGGGCCCTCACCGGCATCCAGACCGAGGTGGCCACGCGCAAGGGCAACAGGGCCTTTACGCAGATCGACGCCGCGCCGCTTTACGATCTCGACGGCGTCTGCCTCGGCGGCTTCGCCATGTTCACCGACCTGTCGCAGCTGCGCCGCCAGCAGGAGCAGATCGCGGCGCAAAACGACCTGATCGCGCACGCCGCCGCCGAGGCCGCCGCCGTGGCCGAACGCATGGCTTCGGCCTCCCAGGAACTCTCCGCCCAGATCGAACAGTCGAGCCAGGGGGCCATGGACCAGAGCGACCGGGTGCGGGGCACGGCCACGGCCGTGGAGCAGATCAACGCCACCATCCTGGAAGTGGCCAGAAACGCCGCCGACACGGCCGCAAGCGCGCACGAAGCCCAGGAAATGGCGCGCAAGGGCGCTTCGCTGGCCGAGGCCGTGGTCACGGCCGTGGACACCGTGCGCGGCCGGGCCGTCGGGCTCAAGGCAACCATGTCCGGGCTCGGCGACCGCGCCCAGGGCATCGGCGCGGTCATGAACGTGATTTCCGACATCGCGGACCAGACCAACCTGCTGGCCCTAAACGCGGCTATCGAGGCGGCCCGGGCCGGCGAGGCCGGGCGCGGCTTCGCCGTGGTCGCCGACGAGGTGCGAAAGCTCGCCGAAAAGACCATGGCCGCGACCAAGGAAGTGGGCGCGGCCATCGCCGGCATCCAGCACGGCACGGCCGAAACCGTGGTCATGGTGGACGGGGCCGTGGCCAGCGTCGAGGAGGCCACGGCCCTGGCCAAATCCTCGGGCTCGGCCCTGGCCGACATCGTTGCCGTGGTGACCACGGCAGGGGACCAGGTCCGGGCCATCGCCACGGCCGCCGAGGAACAGTCGGCCTCCGTGGAGGAGATCAGCCTGTCCGTCGCGGCCATCAACCGCATCGCCTCGGAAACCGCGGACGCGATGCTCCAGTCGGCCACGGCCGTGACCGAACTGGCCGACCAGGCGCAGGGCCTGTCCGGCCTGGTCGCGGACATCCGTGGCAACGGCCGGGCCGCCCTGCCGGCATAACACCCGCTCCTTCGCGCCGCCCCGGTCGCCGGGGCGGCGCATCCATGCCCCTGCCGTCGCCACGGCACAGCGCAAAACCAAATCCGATAATCTGGTATTTCTTTGAGACCGATAACAATCGAAAAAAAGGACTGGAAAAGAAGACCGGAGTCTCTTAAAAAGGATCGATTTGACTCTCGGGGACTGTCTAATACAGAGCACACAATGCTCTATATCTAGTCGTATATCTTCTCGAAGTGCGTTCTCCTTCCAGAGCAGCGGCGGCCCGAGCGTCGGCAATATCACGTTTTCAGGATACGCGGCGTACACAAGCGCGCCGCTCATGAGGGAGAACCGCCATGCGCAAGATGGGCATCAACGCCGTCCTGACCCTTACCGTCCTCGTTTCGCTTTTTTGCGGCATCGCCGCGCTGATCGTTTACACGACCACGTCCACCTTCACCATTTCCACCACGCTCCAGGAACAGGCCCTGACGCAGACGGCCAAGAACACGGCCAACGTGTTGGAACTGTACCTCGAAAACGCCAAGGATGAAGCAGAGAACCTGGCCAACCTGCGCGTCGCCCAAGAAGCCCTGTCCGGCGACGCCGCGCGCGCCCAGGCCATGCTCAACAAATACGTGGCCAATTCCAACAACCTCACCTCGGCCATGCTCATCGGCCGCGACGGCAAGCCCGTGGCCGGCGCGACCAAATCCGGGGATCCCCTGGCCGAAAGCTACGCCGACCGCGACTATTTCAAGGCCATCATGAGCGGCAAGCAGGAGTACACCACCAAAACGATCCTCAAAGGGAAGACCACGGGCACGCTGCTCTTCGTGGTCGCCCACGCCGTGGCGGACGACACGGGCAAGCTCATCGGCCTAGCCGTCGTGTGCCCCGCCTGGGAACACTTCACCAAGAAGTTCATCGACCCCGTCCGCTTCGGCAAGACCGGCTACGGCTTCATGCTGGACGCGGACGGACGCGTCATCGCCCATGCCATGGACAAATCCATGCTGCTGACCCGCCCCGCGGACGCCAGCATTTCCAACCGGGCCCTGGCGCTCAAAAACGGCATCCTGGATTACCTGTTCAACGGCGAGAAGAAATACATGGCCCTGGCCGAAGTGCCGCAAACGGGCTGGCTCGTGTGCATGACCGCCGCGGAATCGGAAATGACCGGGCTTGCCGACGGGCAGCGCAACGTGCTCATCCTCCTCGGCGCCGCGGTGCTGGCAGTGGTCGCCGGCCTGATCGTGGTCTTTAACCGGGTGGTGGTCATCAGGCCGCTCGGCGCCATCATGGACTTCGCCGGGAAAGTCGCCGCCGGCGACCTCAAGGCCACGCTTTCCGGAAAATTCCGCTTCGAGCTGGCCGCGCTGGCCCAGGACCTTGGCGCGATGGTCGCGGAGCTCAAAAACAAGCTCGGCTTCGCCCAGGGCGTCATGAACGGCATCCCCACGCCCTGCGGCATCGTCGGCCCGGACTGCAACATGGTCTGGGCCAACGCGGAGATCTGCCGGCTCCTGGAAAAACCTGGCGCGCCGGAAAGCTACGCCGGCCAGCGCTCGGGGCTTTTCTACCTCAACGACGCGGGCAAGGAGACCTGCTCAGACCGGGCCATCCGGGAAGGTCGCCGGGGTCACAGCGAGAACGACTACGTCACGCCGTCCGGGAAGAAACTGCACATCCAGATCGTAAGCACCCCGTTTTACGATATGGACGGCCGGATGCTCGGCTCCATCTCCTTCTGGGACGACCGCACGGAACTCCACGAGCAGCAGAAGCGCATCGAGCGCCAGAACGCGCTCATGGCGGACGCGGCGGCCAAGGCCGCAGCCGTTTCCGACCGCATGGCCTCGGCTTCCCAGGAGCTCTCCGCCCAGATCGAACAGGGCAACCAAGGGGCCCAGGAACAAAACCACCGCGTCCAGGACACGGTCACGGCCGTGGAAGAAATGAACGCCACCATCCTCGAAGTGGCGCGCAACGCCGGCGACACCGCCCGGGGCGCGCAGGAGGCCGGGGACAGGGCCCGCGAAGGGGCCGACGTCGTCGTCAAGGTGGTGGCGGCCGTAGGCGGCGTGCGCGACGCCTCGGGCAAGCTCAAGGACAACATGCGCGACCTGGGGCAGCAGGCCCGGGGCATCGGCGCGGTGCTCGGGGTCATCTCCGACATCGCCGACCAGACCAACCTGCTCGCCTTAAACGCCGCCATCGAGGCGGCGCGCGCCGGCGAGGCCGGACGCGGCTTCGCCGTGGTCGCCGACGAGGTGCGCAAGCTCGCCGAAAAGACCATGCACGCGACCAAGGAGGTCGGCGAAGCCATTTCCGGCATCCAGCACGGCACGGCCGAAACCGAGCATATGGTGGACGCGGCCGCGGCCGCCGTGGATACGGCGACGGCCCTGGCCGAACGCGCGGGCGCGGCGCTTGCCGAGATCGTGACCGTGGTCCAGGCGGCCGGCGACCAGGTCCGCGCCATCGCCACGGCGGCCGAACAACAGTCCGCCACGTCCGAGGAGATCAACCGCTCCATCGAATCCATCAGCAGCATCGCCTCGGAAACGGCCGACGCCATGTCCCAGTCCGCCCAGGCCGTGACCGAACTGGCCGAGCTGGCCCAAAACCTGACCGCGCTCGTGGCCGGCATCCAGAGCGGCGAACAAACCGCCCTCGGCGCGTAACAGCCTTTGCTTTTTGTGCCGCCCCGGCCGCAACGCCGACCGGGGCGGCGACGTCGCCACGCCTCCGCTGAGCATGCCGGGGCGTTTCCCTCCCGAGCGGCAGGCGCGGGGCGGCCCCGAAAAGCGCCGCCCCGCTTCGGAGACACCCTGTTCCTTGCTTCTATTTCCGGTAGCAATACGAACGGATGAGGAACGATTGCGGCCTAGGAGCCGGCGAAGTACCGCGCCACCGCCGCATAACCCGCATCCTCGCACGCCAGCGGCTTTTCACGCAGCGCCTGCGTAAGCAGCGTATCGAACATCGCTGACATCCCCTGCCCCTCCTCCAGACGCTGCTTGACCACGCATACCGTGAAGCGGTCCGGCTCGGCGCTGCATTCCAGATTCCCCGACAGCCCCCGGAGCTTCAGGTAGAACGGGTTGCGTCGGCGCATCAGCATGGATTCCATCGGATTGGGCCCGATCATGTAGCCCAGGAGCTGGAAGTCTTCCGAGTGGTAGTGGACGTGGACGAAGTTGTTCCAACGAAAGACCGTGCCGCGCATTTCCACGGGGACGGCGTCGACGACGATGACGCCGGCGACGGTGATGCCCTCGTCCGACTGCGCTTCGGTCCTGGCGACGCCCCGGAAGACGACGTCGCGCCCCTCGGGGTGGTAATAGATTTTGTGCACCCCCGAAAGCAGCTGGTACAGGGGATAGTTCGCCGCAACGCCGTTGTGTTCCGCGATATGCTTGCGCGCCTGGTTGTCGTAGAGACTGACGTCCAGGGCGCGCCCGCCGACGAATCTGTTCTTGTGCCGCAGGATCTCGCAGGAAAAAGCCGCGGAATATGCGCCGATGGCCGCATCGACGAGCACATGGACCGGAACCTCGAAAAACCCGGCGTAGCGTTCCAGGCGGTGCGCCGGAATGCCCGAACGGATGTCCTCGATGACGGTGTTGATGCTGCGCGGCAGGCCGCACTGGGCCCAGCGCTCGTTGGCCGAGATATGGTTCGGCCCCACGCGGGCGCCCCATGACAGGCCCGAGAGCTTCAGGGCCATGTAGAGCTTTTCGCCCGTGCCGCTGACGCGTACGGTTTTCGGTCTTCCCTGGGCCATCAACAAATCCTGCAGATTTATTACGGATGTCGTATCAGAATAGATTGGTGTTTCTTTTATGTCAATAATACCCAGAAAATACGCCGAAGCCTCCACGTCCGTGGCGGCGCAGGGACGCGGCGATGCGCGGCGCGTCCCCCGGGTTTCCGACCACCCGCCGTCTTTTGTTTTCCGATTGCAACAACACGCAGCATTCTGTAAAATTTGACATCCCAGTATCAATAATCTGGCAAACGTGCCGTCGTCGCGCGCGCATGACCCCTGTCGTTCGCCGCCCGCCGGCACATGCCCCGACCGGAGGAAGGCATGAAAAAAGCGAGCATCAATACGGTCCTCACCCTGCTTGTCGCCGTCCTGGTCCTTGCCGCCGTGCTCATTCTGGTCGGGTACGTCTCCACCTCTTCCTACGAAATGGCCACCCGCCTCGAGGAGTCCTCATTGCGGCAATTGGCCACGGGCGCGAGCCGCACGCTAGAACTCTACCTCGACGACGCGGCCGACGTGGCCAGGGCGCTGTCCACCCAGGAAGCGGTCGTGGAGGGGCTTGCCGGCGACAGCGGACGGCTGGCCGCGCGGTTTCGCAACTACATCGAAAGCTACCAGCAATACTGGGCCATCTTCGCCTTCGACACCGCCGGCAAGATCGTGGCCGGCTACAACGCCAAGAAGGAGGACATGGCCGGAGGCAGCCGGGCCGACCGCGACTACGTCAAAGGCGTGCTCGGCGGCAAGGACATGGTGTTCACGGACAAGGTGCTTTCCGCCCGCAGCGGCGACATCCTCATCTTCGTGGTGGCCAAGGCCGTGCGCGACGCCTCGGGCAAGCTCCTCGGCGGCGTGGCCGTGTGTCCCAAGTGGAACGTCTACACCAAGGACTTCATCGATCCCCTGCGCTTCGGGGAGCGCGGCTACGCCTTCATGATCGACGCCGCGGGCACGGTCATCGCCCACGGCACGGACAAGAGCCTGCTGCTCAAAAACATGGCGGACGTCGCGTTCATCAAGGAAGCCCTGACCCGCAAGGAAGGCACCCTGTCCTACGACTGGCAGGGCGAGCGCAAATACATGGCCCTGGCCCGGGTGCCGACCACGGACTGGATCGTGTGCATGACGGCCTTCGAGGCCGACATGACGGCGCTCGCCCGCAGGCAGCGCACGATCGTGTTCGCGATCGGCGGCCTGGCCCTCGTCCTGGCCGTGGCCGGCATCGCCCTGGCCAACCGGGGCCTGGTGCTGCGCCCCCTGTCCCGCATGGCGGCCTATGCCTCCCGGATCGCCGAAGGCGACCTGCACGCCTCCCTCGACGGAACCTTCCGCTTCGAACTCGCCGCCCTGGCCGGCAACCTGCAGCGCATGGTCGGCGAACTCAAGGAACGCCTCGGCTTCGCCCAGGGCGTGCTGGACGGCATCCCCGCCCCCTGCGCCGTGGCCGGGCCGGACAGCCGCATCCTGTGGATCAACCACCAGGCCGTGGAACTCCTGGAACTGCGCGCCACGCCCGAATCCGCCAAGGGGCAGGACGCAGGAGCGCTTTTTTACGACGACCCCGGCCGGGAGACCCTGACGCACAAGACTGTCGCCGCGCGTCAGAGCCTGTCCCTGGACGTGGACTTCCCGACCCGCAGCGGCCGGCTGCTGCACCTGCACGTGAACACCACGCCGTTTTACGACATGGACGGCAGTCTCCTCGGCTGCCTGGTGTTCTGGAACGACCTGACCGGCATCACGGCCCAGAAAAACCGCATCGAGGCGCAAAACGCCCTCATCGCCGACGCCGCGAAAAAGGCCGCGGCCGTCTCCGACCGCATGGCCACGGCCTCCCGTGAGCTCTCCGCCCGGATCGACCAGGGCAACCAGGGAGCCCAGGAACAGAACAATCGCGTGCAGGACACGGTCACGGCCGTGGAGGAAATGAACGCCACCATCCTCGAGGTGGCCAGAAACGCCGGCGACACCGCCCGGGGCGCGCACGAGGCCGGGGAAAAGGCCCGCGAAGGAGCCGAACTGGTGACGCAGGTCGTGGGTTCCGTCGGGTCCGTGCGCACAGCCGCGGACAGGCTCAAGGGCAACATGCGCGACCTGGGGCAGCAGGCGCAAAGCATCGGCGCGGTGCTCGGGGTCATCTCCGACATCGCCGACCAGACCAACCTGCTCGCCTTAAACGCCGCCATCGAGGCGGCGCGCGCCGGCGATGCCGGACGCGGTTTCGCCGTGGTCGCCGACGAGGTCAGAAAGCTCGCCGAAAAGACCATGCACGCGACCAAGGAAGTCGGCGACGCCATTTCCGGCATCCAGCGCGGCACGGCCGCAACCGCGCAGATGATGGACGACGCCGCCGCGGCCGTGGACACGGCCACGGGACTGGCCGAGCGCTCGGGCGCGTCGCTTTCCGAGATCGTGAGCGTGGTCGAGGCGGCCGGAGACCAGGTCAGCGCCATCGCCACGGCGGCCGAGCAGCAGTCCGCCACGTCCGAGGAGATCAACCGCTCCATCGAAGCCATCAGCCGCATCGCCTCGGAAACGGCCGGGGCCATGGAAGAATCCGCCCGGGCCGTGAACGAATTGGCCGAACTGGCCCGCACCCTTGCCGCCCTGGTGGCCGACATCAAAGGCGGCGGCCAGGCCGCCCTGACCACCTAGCGTCACGTCCCCCGGCTCGCGCAGGCCCCTGCCCGGCGACGCGCCGGGGGACACGCTTGTCCCTTTCGTCACAAATCCGGCTTGCCTCTCTCCTTGTTCACGGCTATGGGGACTGCCGCATCGCCGCCGACGCGCCGGCCTGTCGCCGCGCCGCCGCGCACCCGGCGAGCCTTCCAAAGGAGTCCCCATGCGCAAAGCCGGCATCAACGCGATCCTGGCCGTGGCCGTCACCCTGTCCATCCTGGCCGGCGTCGCCGTTCTCGTCGTCTACGTCTCCCATTCGTCCCAGGATATGGCCGATACGATACAGACGCAGGCCCTGTCCGAGCTGGCCCGCGCCACGGCCGACAGCACGTCCACGTATCTGCGCGGCACGGCGCAGGTCGTCGATTCCCTGGCCGCCCAGGCCGCCATCAAGGAGGCCTTCGCCGGCTCCCCGGCGCGCGCGAAAGAGCGTCTGCAGTCTTACGCTCAGGAATTCAAGGACTATTTCTCCTTTTTCCTGTTCGACGCCAAAGGCAGGATCCTCGCCGGCGTCAATGCCGACGGCAAGGATCTCACCGGCGGCGACCGCGCGGACCGGGACTACGTCCAGGCCATCCTCGAAGGCAAGGACCTCGTGTTCAGCCGCTCGATCATGAAGGCCACGACCGGCGACGCCCTCATCTACGTCGTGGCCAAGGCCGTGCGCGACGCGGACGGCAAGGTGGTCGGCGGCGTGGCCGCCTCGCCGCTCATAAGCGACTTCACGGGGCACACCATCGACGCCGTCCGCTTCGGCAAGCGCGGCTACGCCTTCATGCTCGACAGCCAGGGCCGGCTCATCGCCCATGGCGGGGACAAGAACCTCATCCTCACCGACCTCTCCCGGGAATCCTTCGTGCAAAAGGCCCTGGAGGCGGGCTCCGGCACCTTCGCCTACGACTGGAAGGGCGAAGCCAAGGTCATGGCGGTCGCGCGGGTTCCCGCCACGGGCTGGCTCGTGTGCATGTCGTTTTACAGCGACGAGATGACCGCCCTGGCCCGGCAGCAGCGGTTGGCGCTTTCCGGCATCGGTCTGGCCGTGGTGGCCGTGGTCGCAGGCCTCATCACGCTCCTCAACCGCCGCCTGGTGCTGCGCCCGCTGCATTCCCTCGGCGCGTTCACCAGGCGCGTAGCAGGGGGAGACCTGAGCGCCACCCTCGACGGGACGTTTCGGGCGGAACTCGGCGCGTTCGCCGACGCCCTGCGGCACATGGTGGGGCAGCTCAAGACGCGGCTCGGCTTCGCCCAGGGCGTGCTCGACGGCATCCCCACCCCCTGCGGCATCGTCGGCCCGGACTACGCCATGACCTGGGCCAACCCCCACATTTGCCGCCTGCTGGAAAAACCCGGCGCGCCGGAATCCTACGTCGGCACGCGCTCGGGCGCGTTCTACTACGATGACGCCCAGCGCGAGACCCTCTCGGACCAGGCCATCCGGGAACGCCGGCCCCTGGAAAAGGAGTTCGACTACCGGACGCCTTCGGGCAAGGACCTGCATATCGCCGTGCGCACGACTCCGTTTTTCGACCTCGACGGCAACATGCTCGGCTCCATTTCCTTCTGGCTGGACCTCACGGAAATCCACGAGCAGAAAAGCCGCATCGAGGCGCAAAACGCGGTCATCGCGCAAACCGCGGCCAAGGCGCTCGTCGTGGCCGACCGCATGGCCGCTGCCTCCCAGGAACTTTCGGCGCAGATCGAGCAGTCGAGCCAGGGGGCCAGGGAACAGAACCACCGCGTCCAGGATACGGTCACGGCCGTGGAAGAGATGAACGCCACCATCCTCGAAGTGGCGCGAAACGCCGGCGACACCGCGCGGGACGCGCAGGATGCCGGGGACAAGGCCCGCGAAGGGGCCGAACTGGTGACGCGGGTCGTGGGTTCCGTGGGGACCGTTCGCGACGCCTCGGCCAGGCTTAGGGACAACATGCGCGACCTGGGGCGGCAGGCGCAGGGCATCGGCACGGTGCTCGGGGTCATCTCCGACATCGCCGACCAGACGAACCTGCTCGCGCTCAATGCCGCCATCGAGGCGGCGCGCGCCGGTGAAGCCGGGCGCGGCTTCGCGGTCGTGGCCGACGAAGTGCGCAAGCTCGCCGAAAAGACCATGCTCGCGACCAAGGAGGTCGGCGACGCCATCTCAGGCATCCAGCAGGGCACGGTCGAAACCGGGCAGATGGTGGAGGCCGCGGCCGCGGCCGTGGACGAAGCCACGAGCCTGGCCGAACGTTCGGGCGCGGCGCTTTCCGAGATCGTGAGCGTCGTCGAGACCGCCGGCGACCAGGTGCGGGCCATCGCCACGGCGGCCGAGCAGCAGTCCGCCACCTCGGAAGAGATCAACCGCTCGGTCGAGGCGATAAGCGGCATCGCCTCGGAAACGGCCGACGCCATGACGCAGTCCGCGGACGCCGTGGCAGACGTGGCCCGCCAGGCCCAGGAACTGCACGGTCTCATGCGCGAGCTCGACCAGGGCGGCGGGGACCGGCGCGCCCTGGCGTAGCCCGGCGCGTTTGCCTTTCGACGGTATTCCCGTTATCTTTCATTGCTTCGGTCATCGCGGCCGAGGCAGCGGAAATGCTCCTTATTTCCCCTTTCGGGGGACGGCGCAGACGGCACGGACAGGGCCACGCCCCGCTGCCGCCGACGTCCGTCGCCCCGTGACTCCAAGGAGAGAAACCTCATGCGCATACTCGTGGTCGGCTCGGGCGGGCGGGAGCACGCCCTGGCCCGTACGCTCGTCAAAAGCCCCGACGTGTCGGCGGTGCTCGCCGCGCCCGGAAACGGCGGCACGGCGGGCGTGGGCGAAAACGTCCCCGTCGCCGACAGCGACGTCCCCGGGCTCGTGGCCCTGGCCAAGGACCGCGGCATCGACCTCGTCGTGGCCGGCCCCGAAGCGCCGCTCGTGGCCGGCATCCGCGACGCCATGGAAACGGCCGGCATCCCCTGCTTCGGCCCCGACGCCTACGCCGCCGGCCTCGAGGGCAGCAAGGCCTTCGCCAAGGACGTCATGGCCGCGGCCGGCGTGCCCACGGCCGCCTACGCGACCTTCACCGACGCCGCGTCGGCCCGGGCCTACGTGGAAAAGGTCGGCGCGCCCGTGGTGGTCAAGGCCGACGGCCTGGCCGCCGGCAAGGGCGTGACCGTGGCCGCGACCAAGGAAGAGGCGCTGGCCGCCGTGGACGAGTCCCTGGTCGCGGGCGCGTTCGGCAAGGCCGGGGCCAAGGTCGTGGTGGAAGAGGCGCTTGTCGGCGAGGAGGCTTCGTTCCTGGCCTTTTGTGACGGCGCGACCTCCGTGGCCATGACCGCCTGCCAGGACCACAAAGCCGTCTACGACGGCGACACCGGCCCCAACACCGGCGGCATGGGCGCGTACTGCCCGGCCCCGGTCCTGCCCCCGTCGCGCTACGAGGAGACCAAGGCCCTGGTCATCGACCCGATCCTGCGCGAAATGGAGAAGCGTGGCCACCCGTTCACGGGCATCCTCTACGCCGGGCTCATGATGACCGCGTCCGGCCCCAAAGTCCTCGAATACAACGTGCGCTTCGGCGACCCGGAATGCCAGCCGTTGCTGGCGCGCCTGGCAAGCGACCTGCCGGCCATCCTTTTCGCCTGCCGGGCCGGGACGCTCACTGCGGATCTCGTGCGCTGGTCCGCGAAAAGCGCGCTGTGCGTGGTCATGGCCGCGCCCGGCTATCCGGGCAGCTATCCCAAGGGCATGGAGATCACGGGCATCGCGGCGGCCGAGGCCGACCCGGCGGTGACGGTCTACCAGGCCGGCACGCGCCGCGACGGAGAGCGCATCGTCACCTCGGGCGGGCGGGTGCTCGGGGTCACGGCCCTTTGCGACACCCTGGCCGCGGCCAAGGCGACCGCCTACGAGGCGTGCGCGAAAATCCGTTTCGACGGCGCGTTTTACCGTCGCGACATCGGCGACAAAGGACTCAAGCGGGAGGGCAAATAGATGCGTGTTGCCATTTTCATCGGTTCACTCTCGGACGAAGAGAAGATGCGCCCCTGTTCCAAGGTGCTCGATTCGCTGGGCATCGACCACATGTTCACCGTCACCTCGGCCCACCGCACCCTGGAGCGCACGGAGCGGCTGCTGCGCGAATGCGAAGCCGCCGGCTGCCAGGTGTTCATCTGCGCCGCGGGACTCGCCGCGCACCTGGCCGGGGCCGTGGCCGCGCGGACGGTGAAGCCGGTCATCGGCGTGCCCCTGTCGTCCTCGGGCTCGGCGCTCGGCGGCATGGACGCCATGCTGTCCACGGTCCAGATGCCGCCCGGCTACCCCGTGGCCACGGTGGCCCTGGACGGGGCCGGCGCCAAAAACGCCGCCTGGCTCGCCGCGTCCATCCTGGCGCTGGGAGACCCGGATCTGACGGGCCGCATCGCCGCCGCCCGCCAGGGCTTCATCAAGGACGTGGAAACGGCCGCCGCCAAGCTCGGCAAGGGCTAACCGGCCGGAGCAGACCATAAAAAAAGCCCGGATGCGGCGCATCCGGGCTTTTTTTATTGCGCAGGCGCTGCGGCTACGCCACGGCGGCCTTGACGCGTTTTTCCCAGAGCTTCATTTCCTTCATCTTCTTGCGACGCTCCCGCTGCAATTCCTTGCACACGAGCGGCATGCCCTTGGGGTATCCCCACTTCTCCCGGTAGGCGTCCGGGGTCAGACCGAACTTGCCCAAATGCTTTTTGGTGAGGATCTTGAAGGACTTGCCCGACTCGAGGCAGATGATGCTGCGTTCGCGCACGGCCTTTTTCGGATCCACGGCCGGCGTCTGGACATCCTGCTCGGCGGCGTCCTCGGCCACGCCCGCGCCTTGCAGGCTGCGGATGCTCTCCGAAAGACGACGCACCATGGAACTGATCTCTTCCTCGGTCATGTTCCGGACACTGGCCTGGGCTTTGACGATCTCCAAGGCCTCCTTCAAACAATCATCCATGGATACTCCTTCATCGCACATGCGATACGACAAGGGCCATGCCGTTTCCGGCAGGCCGGTATTCCTTATTTTCGAACGGGCACGCATCCCAGGCCGCCGCGCGGGGTTTTTCCGCAGCGGCCGCGGACAAGCCGTAGCGGTGTCCGGCGGACCGTCTGCATACCGCCCCAGCGCAACCGGCCCCGCTCCGCCTTCCCCGGACCGGGACCGGGAAAAACGGCGGCGGGGAAGGTCCGAGGGCAGGCAGACCATCCCCGCGCCGCACCCCCTCCGTGCCAACGGAAGGGAAATCGCTTCCCGCGCCGTTTCCGCTTGAGGGCCGTAAGGCCGCGCTATCCGTCCGCCAGCCGGTGGACGGCGGCGGAAGCCGTCTTTGCGGCCTCCCTGCGCCACGCGCCCTGGACATAGCGCACGCCCAGGCGCTTGTAGGCCGGACGCTCGCTTTCGGCACCGGCGTCCTCCACGGCCACGTCCATGAGCAGGTTGCCGGCAAACGCCAGCACCTCCTCCAAGGCCTGGTGACGCCTGTCCATGTCCCAGTGCCAGGGCATGCGCCCGGGGGAAACGCGCAGGATATCGGCCGGCAGCAATTCCATGAACCGCGCCGGCGGCGTATCCAGGTCGAAATTGTCGAGTAGGATGCGCGCCCCTGCCCGCTTGCAGGCCACGAGCAGCTCCAGGGAATGCGCGGGCTGCGCGAAGAGCTCGCCCACGTCGAACATGAGGATGGCCCGCGCCGGAGCCACGCCGTAGGTTTCGCGGATGCGCTGCGGCAGCAGGTCGAGCCGTGCGCGCACCAGGGAGGCTGCGCCGTCGCTCGCCTTGCGGGCGAGCATCGCGCGCGCGTCCTCGCAACGCTCCAACATCGCGGCATGCCGCTGGGCAGGAGCCGTCGCATCGACCTCGCGCGCGGGCGCGGTTTCGATGCCTGCCACGGCCCCCGACCGTATTTCGACCAGGGGGCGGAAATAGACCTCGCCCCGGAACCGGGACGTTATTGCCGCATCGGGCCCCTCGAGCCGCGCGGCCGGATAGGGCCATTGGAAAAGCGTGTGCGCCATGAGCGTCCTTCGCGAGTTTTGCTGGGACACTCTTCCAAGAATCGCTCCAACAATGAATCTTTGTTTATACAGTATGTTACAAAGCAAACCTAGTCCTAAATCCGGGACTTTCGGATGCTTTCTCTCTTTTTGTCTTCTTTCCAGGACAAAAAATTCCACCAAACCGTGTAAGGGAATTCCCTTACACGACGTCAGCCGGTCACGCCCGTCAGCTTGGCCAGCATGCCAAGCGACGCCGTAAGGAGCCTGTGGCGCAACGGCTCGGGCAAATGCCATAAGGTCATGGCCATGTATGCGCCGAAGCCGGCCAGGACGAGGATGTCGAACAGGATGATGACGCGCTTTTGCATGAAGGCCTCCCCGGGGGCATTATTTTCCCCGCCGCCAGGACCAAAGCAAACCGCGTTCCCGCGCGCCATGGACCCCGCCGCCGGCCTCTGCTATGCGCCTGCCATGCGAAACGACCGTCCCGTGCGCTTTTACCTGGAAACCCTGGGCTGCAAGGTCAACCAGTACGAAAGCCGCGCCCTGCATGAAGCCTGGAGCGAAGCCGGCATGGTTCGCGTGGACGCCCCGAGTCAGGCCGACCTGGCCGTGGCGCTCACCTGCGCCGTCACGGCCAGGGCCGAGGCCGAAAGCCGCAAGCTCGTGCGCGCCCTGATGCGCGAAACCCCCGACGGCGCGCGCGTCGTGGCCACGGGCTGCGCCGCCGTGGTCAGCCCGCAGGCGCTGGCCGCCCTCGGCGCGGCCGTGGTCCCGGACAAGGCGGGCCTTGCCCGCCGCCCCTTGGGTCCGGACAGCGCCGCGCCGCGCCCGGACGACGTCTTCCCCGACCTCGCCGTGTCCGGCTACGACCGGGCGCGCGGCCTGCTCAAGGTCCAGGACGGCTGCTCCCACGGCTGTTCCTACTGCATCGTGCCCGCGGCCCGGGGGCCGTCCGTGTCGCGACGGCTTCCCGACATCCTGGCCGAGACCGGCCGCCTGCTCGCCGCCGGTCGCCGCGAGATCGGTGTCACGGGCATCAACCTCGGCCACTACGGCCGCGAGTTCACCCCGCCCCAGACGTTCTGGACGCTCGTTGCCGCCCTGGACGCGCGCCTCGACGCAGAGCCGCCCGGCACGGCGCGCCTGCGTCTGGGCTCGCTCGACCCGGACATGCTCACGGACGCGGGCCTGGAAGTTCTTGCCCGCTGCCGCAACGTCTGCCCGCACCTGCACATCTCGCTGCAAAGCGCCGATCCGGGCGTGCTTGCGGCCATGGGCCGTCGGCGCGGCGACGTGGACCGGACGTCCTCTTTTGTGGACAAATTGAGTCGGGAATGGCCGCTTCTGGCGGTCGGCTGCGACGTCCTGACCGGCTTCCCCGGCGAATCCGAAGAGGCCTTCGCGCGCACGCGGGAATTTCTTGCCGCCCTGCCCCTGACCTATGCCCACGTCTTTCCCTATTCGCGCCGCCCGGGTACCCGCGCGGCGTCGCTGCCAGGCCAGCTGCCAAAACAGGAGCAGGCCGCGCGCGCCAGGGAACTGCGCGAGCTGGCCGCGGCCAAGAGCCGGGAATTTCTGGCGCGCCTTTCCCGCGCGCCGCGCCTGGACGTGGCCCTGGAGCGCACGGACCCGCCGGTCGGGGCCTGCGGCCAGTATGTCGATTGCCGTTTCGAGGCTCCGCTCGCCGCGCCGGCGGGGGCCATCGTCGCATCGCGGCCCGTGGGAACGGACGGGCAGATGTTGCGCGTGATCCCCCTGGCGGAAGAAGGCGCGCCGTGAGCCTGCCCCATGAACCGCTTCCGGCAAAGCGCGTCTGCTCCGTGCTGTCCGCGGTCCTGCCCGAGGTCTGGCCGCAGGTCGTCTCCGGGCTTGCGGCCTGCTTCGGCGAGGTGGAAATCGCCTACCCCGAGCGGCCGTTCACGCACACGGCCTACTACGACGCCGAACTCGGCGCGCCCATCTCCCGCCGCGTGCTGGCGTTCGCCGGCCTCGCGGCGCAGGGGAGCCTCGGGCCCGACAAGGCCGCGACCAACGCCCTGGAAAACGCTCTGCGCCTCACGGACGGCCGCCGCCGCGTCAACCTCGACCCGGGCCTTTTGACCCAGGAACGCTTCGTCCTGGCCACGGGCAAGAACTTCACCCACCGCATCTATCTCGGGGACGGCATTTTCGCGGACCTGACCCTTGTCTTTCAGGCCGGCTCCTGGCAAACCCTGCCCTGGACGTTTCCCGACTACGCCTCCCCGGACATGCTCGAGATCCTGACCGACATCCGCCGCCGCTACCGGCGGGACCTGCGGGAGGCCGCGTCCGCCATCATTTCCTCCAAGGAGCGCCCATGCCCAAAAGCATGACCGGCTACGGCAAAAGCCTCGTCGAGACCGATTCTTATACCCAAGTCTGGGAAGTGCGCGGCGTCAACAGCCGCTTTCTCGACCTCAAATGGCGCCTGCCGCTTTTCCTGCGCCCGAGCGAAGCGGCCCTGGAACGAGTCGTGCGCGAGCAGGTGGCGCGCGGCCGCCTGGAAGTCCACCTGGAATTTTCGCCTAAGCGCACGGACATGTGGAAGGCCACGCTGGACACGGGCCTGGCCAGCGCCATGCTCGACGAACTCGACGCCCTGGCCAAAACGCGGGAGATTCCGTACGCGCCCGACCTCAACCGTCTGCTGAACCTGTCCCAGCTGTGGCGCGAGGAGGCCGTGGAACCCGATCCGACGCTGTTCGAAAACTTAAGCCATGGCCTGCGTCTGGCGCTGACCGATTTCAACGACGCGCGCTCCCGCGAAGGCCGCGCCCTGGCCGACGACCTGCTCGCCCGGCTCGCCACCCTGTCCGGCTGGCGCGACGCCATCGAGGCGGCCGCGCCCGCGGTCAAGGCGGAAAAGATGGAGCAGCTCGCGGCGCGCATCGCGCTGGTGCTGGAAAAGGCGGGCATCGAGCCGGCCCAGGACCGCCTGCTCCAGGAAACGGCCATCCTCGCCGACAAGCTCGACGTGTCCGAGGAACTGACGCGCCTTTCCGGCCACCTCGGCCGCCTGGAAGGGCTGCTGCGCGAAGGCGGCGAGATCGGCAAGAAGCTCGACTTCCTGGTCCAGGAAGCCTTCCGCGAGATCAACACCTGCGGCAACAAGGCGCAAAACCTCGACATCAGCCGGCTGGTCGTGGATTTCAAGGCCGAGCTGGAAAAATGCCGCGAACAGGTGCAGAATCTCGAATAAGCAAGGAAGGACGCATGGCCCAGGGACTGCTCAACATCGGCTTCGGCAACTTCGTGGCCGCCGCGCGCGTCACGGCCATCGTCAACCCCGCCTCCTCGCCCATGCGTCGCCTGCGCGAGGAGGCGCGCAACGACAAACGGCTCGTGGACGCGACCCAGGGCCGCAAGACCCGATCCATCATCATCACCGATTCCAACCACGTGATCCTGTCGGGCATCCAGGCCGAGACCCTAAGCGCCCGCTTCACCGTGGAGGAGGACGACCATGCCGGCTAAACGCCTCGGCCTTTTTCTCGTGGTCTGCGCCCCGTCCGGGACGGGCAAATCCACGCTCGTAAAGCGTCTTTGCGCCGAATTCCCAAGCCTCTCCTTTTCCGTTTCCGCGACCACGCGTCCGCCCCGCCACGGCGAGACCGACGGCGTGGACTACCACTTCCTCGACCGGGACACGTTTCTCGCCTGGCGCGAGGCCGGCCGGCTCGCCGAATGGGCCGAGGTCCACGGCAACTTCTACGGCACGCCGCTGGCCCCCGTGCGCGAGGCCATGGCCGCCGGCAACGACGTGCTCTTCGACATCGACGTCCAGGGAGCGGCGCAACTGCGCCAAAGCCTCGGGGCCGGGGCCTACGTCTTCATCCTGCCGCCCACGCGCGCGGAGCTCTCGCGCCGGCTCTCGGCGCGCGGCACGGACTCCCCGGAAGTCGTGGCCAAGCGTCTCGCCGCCGCGCCCAAGGAACTCGCCGACGCGCCCCTTTTCGACTACTGGGTGGAAAACGCCGACCTGGAAGCGGCCTATGCCGACCTGCGCGCCGTCTACATGGCCGAACGCCGCCGGCCGCGCTGCCATCCGGACCTGTTGCCCGAACTGCTGGCCCAATGGGACGCGGCCATCTAGTCGGGAAAACCTTTTTCCAAGGACATTGACCCCTTCGATTGTTTCCGGTTAATGTCGCACAAAGCACGCTCTTCGCATTTCAGGGACGCCATGAGCCAGAACCAGGACAAAGCCCCAAAGCCTGGCGCGACTGCGCCGGACGACGAGTCCGGGCAGAAGCGCGAGCGCATCAAGGGCATCTTCTCCACCCAGGCCATTCAGAAGGTGGGCACCGGAACGACGACCCGTCGCACCATCCAGAAGATGTATTGGTTCGTGGAGGAAGACGCGTCGCACAACCTGGAGATCCAGCCACTCAACAAGAACTATGTCCCTTCCGGCCCCAAGCGCCGCATCACCCTCGAAGAACTGCTGGAGAAATTCTCGCCCGAACCCGAATTCTACGTTTCCACGGTCTATCCGCGCCTGCGCGAACTGAACATGGTCATCCAGAAAGGCGAGAAGCACCGCGAGAAGGGCGAAATCTTCAGCGCCGAGCTGGAATTCGGCCAGGCCCTGGCCGTGGACGAGGAGAACATCCGCGCCAACTTCGGCCTGGGGCTCACCTATCTCGACCGCGGCGAGTCCAACAAGGCCGACGACATCTTCCAGCGCCTGGTGCGTCTCGACGCCTCCTTCGACAAGGAGCACAAGCACCTCTTCAACGAATTCGGCATGAACCTGCGCAAGAACAAGATGCTCGACCAGGCCATCGACTACTACCAGCGGGCCGAAAGCCTGGCCGTGCGCGACGACCATCTGATGTTCAACATCGCCCGGGCCTTTTTCGACAAGAAGGACTACGTCCGGACCATGGAGTACCTGCACAAGGCCCTGGCGCTCAATCCCGACCATGCCGAATCCCGCCGTTTCGCCGCCTTTCTCGAGGAAAAGGGCCTGGCCAAGGGGGCGCTTCCCACCGCGGCGACCGCGGCGACCGCGCCCGACGACGACGGCGCGCCCTCCCAGGGAGGGGAAGAACTGCCCTCATGAGCCAGGAACGCGGCCAGCGCTTCCTGCTCGATCTGCCCACGGTCCGAAACGACCTGCCCTATTCCCCTGACCTGCTCACCCGTCTGTTTCGCTTGACCGGCGAGGAAGGCCTGTCGCCGCTCGAGGCCATCGCCGCGGCCGTGGCCGAGGACCAGGGCCTTTCCGCCCGCCTCCTGGCCCTGGCCAATTCCGCCTTCTACGGGCTCCAGTCCCAGGTGGGCACGGTGGGCCGGGCCGTGGCCGTGCTCGGGCTGCGCGAGGTGCGCTCCCTGGTGCTGGCGCTCGGCATGCGCGGGCTGGCCGACGCGCGCCCCCTGCCGCCGGAGTTCGCCTTCGCGCCCTACCTCGCGCACCAGCTGGCCGTGGCCGGAGCCGCCCGGGGACTCGCCCGCATCACCGCCGCCATGGACCCGGACGACGCCTTCACCGCAGGGCTGCTCCACGACCTCGGCAAGCTGCTCACGGCCCTGTACCGGCCCGAGGACTGGCAGGCGCAGGCGGCCCTGGCCACGGCCGAAGGCCTGCCCTGGCACGAGGCCGAGGAACGCCACTGGGGCCTGGACCACGGCCTGATCGGCGGCATGGTCCTGCGCTCCTGGAACCTGCCCGAAACCCTGACCGAGCCCGTCAACTGGCACCATGCGCCGCTGGCCGCGCCGAGCCGTCTCCTGCCCTGCGCCCTGGCGAGCCTGGCCGACGCCCTGGCCCGCGAAGCCACGGACACGCCGCAACCGGGCATCGCACCCGACCCCGCCCTGGCCGCGCGGCTCGGCCTGTCCCTGGACGCGGCCCGGCAATGCGTGAAAGCGGCCCTGGCCGAGCGGGACACTGCGGCCCTGGCCGCGGCCCTGGCCTGAGAGGGCCCGCCCTCCCCCATCTTGCCTTGCGCCCCCGGCCGGGGCATCATGACCTTTTCCGGAGCGCCCCTTGCAAAAAAACTGGATCTTTCCGCCAAACGGCGACGGCCCGGCCCTGTCCATGGCCGAGGCCCTGGGCATTTCCCCGGCCATCGCCGCCCTGCTCCTGCGCCGCGGCTGCGATACGGCCGAGGCCATGGACGCCTACCTTTCGCCAGGGCTGCGCCGCCTCATGCCGCCTGCGGCCATCCCAGGCATGAACGAGGCCGCGGCGCTCCTCGCCCGCACCCTGGACGCCGGCGGCAAGGTCGCCATCTGGGGCGACTATGACGTGGACGGCATCACGGGCACGGCCCTGCTCGTGGAATTCCTGCGCGGCCGCGGGCACGAGCCCTTGTGGCGGCTGCCCGAGCGCGCGGCCGAGGGCTACGGCCTCAACGCCTCCGGCATCGAGGAACTGGCCGCGGCCGGGGCGACGCTGCTCGTCACCGTGGACTGCGGCATCGGCGGCGTGGCCGAGGTGGCGCGCGCCAAGGAGCTGGGGCTCGGCGTCATCGTCACGGACCACCACCTACCCGGCCCGGAACTGCCGCCGGCCGACGTGGTGGTCGATCCCAAGCTGGCCGAGGGTCCGGGGTGGGATCTGGCGGGCGTGGGCGTGGCCTTTTTCCTGGCCGCGGCGCTCAACCGCCTGCTGCCCGGCGAGCCGTCCGACGTGCGCCGCCTGCTCGACCTCGTCGCGCTCGGCACCCTGGCCGACGTGGTCCCGCTGGCCGGCCAGAACCGCATCCTGGCCAAAAACGGCATGCTGCTGCTGGCCGAAGCGCCGCGTCCCGGCATCCACGCCCTGAAGGAAGTCTGCAACCACAACCCCAAGGCCGCACTGACGGCGTCCCAGGTGACCTTCGGCCTGGCCCCGCGCATCAACGCCGCAGGCCGCATGGGCCATCCCGACGCGGCGCTTTCCCTGCTGCTGGCCCCGGACCTGGACACGGCCCGGCCGCTGGCCGCGGAACTCGACGCCGAGAACGCCCGCCGCCGCGCCGAGGAGGACGCCATCCTCGCCGAGGCCATGGCGCAAGCCGAGGCCGGGCCGGACCGCTTCGGCCTGACCCTGTTCGCGTCCCACTGGCATCAGGGCGTCATCGGCATCGTGGCCTCGCGCGTGGCCGAGCGGCGCAACCGCCCCACCCTCATTCTCACGAGCGACCCGGCCAAGGGCCTCCTCAAGGGCTCGGGCCGCTCCATCGAAAACTGCGACCTGCACGGCCTGTTGTGCGAAATCGCGGACGTGCTGCAAGGTTTCGGCGGCCACAAGCAGGCGGCCGGCCTCTCCATCCTCCCGGAAAACCTCGACGCCCTCGGCCGCGCCTTCGACGCGGCCGCTGCCCGCGCCCTGGGCCCGACGGTGCCGCCGCCGACGCTGCGCCTGGACGGGGAACTGTCCTTCGGCGAGGTCACGGCCGCGCTCGTGCGCGAGCTCGGTTTGCTCGAGCCGTTCGGCTGCGGCAATCCCGAGCCGCTGTTCGCGTCGCCGCCCGTATCGGTGCTGTCGCGCCGCGTTTTTGGCGAAAACCATGTTGCGGTTTCGCTGCGCGATGCGGCTGCGGGCGTGACGCTTCGTGGCAAGGCCTGGCGCATGGCCGACGTTTTCGGGGAGCGCAGCGCGGGCCGCGCGATACGCGTGGCTTATACGCCAAAAATGTCGTACTTTTCGGGAGTGCCGGAAATCGAGTTGCGACTTCGCGACATACAGGAAGATGCCCCCCGAAACATTTCAAATCTGTAATCTTCGTGTAAATTATTTCAATATGTTAACGCCTCACACGACCTTGCTCCATTTCGTAACAATCGCATAGAGTTGCACCGTGATGGTGGAATCGGCTTCGCCAGCCCGGCCCGCCGTCACGGCCGTTCGGCAATCGTAACCGGATCACGCAAGGAGGGAGGATTCCATGAAACGTTTTGGCATTCTGGCCATCGCCGCCGCCCTGCTCCTGGGCTCGGCCATTGGCGCGTCCGCCGCGACCGAAGTGAAAATGGTCGGCGACGCCTTCGTCTATGGCACGTTCAACGCCAACCAGAACTTCACCGGTTGGAGCACGGGCACCTGGGACAACAATTCCGGAGCCTACACCGGCGCCGGCAAGCAGACCGAAGACCGCTTCCAGATCTGGGAGCGCTTTCGTCTGCGCACCGACTTCGTGGCCAACGAGGCCGTGAAGTTCCGCCTGGGCATCAAGGTGCAGGACACCTGGGGTCACGGCACCTTCACCGCCGCCAACCCGGCCGTCGCGGTTGAAGTCTACCAGGCCTTCCTGCAGTTCAAAATGCCGGACTGCAACGTGGAAGTGACCGCCGGTCTGCAGGACTTCTCCCTGCCGGCCAACGCCTTCTTCACCGACTCCGTGGTGTTCGGCGGCGACCGCGCCGCCGCCCTGGTCGTGAACGCCCCGATCAACGAGAACTTCTCTGTTGTCGCGGCCTACTCGCGCATGCTGGACAAGAACCGGACCTTCGACACCACCACCACCCAGCAGGCCGACGAACTGGACGCCTACGTCCTGGCTCTGCCGATCACCCTCAACGGCTTCAAGGCCACCCCGTGGGGCACCATCGCCGTCGCCGGTCGTGACGCCAACTACTTCACCGCCGGTTCCTACGGCCCCAACTCCACCTTCGCCGACAGCCTGCTGTCCGCCGGCACGTTCCTGACCCCCACCGGCATGCGCAACGCGCAGAACGCCTACTGGTGGGCCGGCGGCACCTTCGAGGTGACCGCGCTCGACCCGGTGAAGTTCTACGCCGACGTGATCTACGGTTCCGGCAACCAGGGCGACCGCAAGAAGGACCGCCGCGAAGGCTGGTTCATCGACCTCGGCGCCGAGTACACCGGCCTCGACATCCTCACTCCGCAGGTGTTCGCCTGGTGGTCCACGGGCGAAGACAAGTCCACCCGCAACGGTTCCGAGCGTATGCCCTCGATCCTGTCCAACTGGGGCCCGGGCAACAGCTTCCTGTTCGACTGCTCCCAGGATCTGCTCAAGCAGGGCAACATGGGCGTCAACCCCATCGGTTCCATGGGCATCGGCGCTTCGCTCAACAACATCTCGTTCATCGAGAAGTTGAGCAACCGCCTGACCTTCGTCTACCTGCGCGGCAACAACTCGGCTTCGGCCATCCGCTACCTGAACACCTACATGGGCAGCAACCCGTACTTCACCATGGGTCGCGACCTGACCACCAACGAGTACATCATCGGCGCCAACTTCGACACGACCTACCAGATTTATGAAAATCTGGCCGCCGTCGTGGAGACCGGTTGGGCGCACGGCGACTTCCAGACCAGCGTCTGGGGTCACCGCCTGGCTGACAAGGCCCGTCAGGGCGACGCCTGGAAGGTCGCCTTCGGCCTGACCTACAAGTTCTAGCGTATTCCCGTTCCGCCGACGGCCAAAGGCCGGGGCTCGCCAGCCCCGGCCTTTTTTTTTCGCCCCCATTCGCCGGCGGCCTCCCCCGCGAAGGCTTCGCCTGTTCACCTCGTCCGCTCAAGATTCCGGACTGCAACGTGGAAATGCCCACCGCCCTACAGAGCCTGTTCTTCCCGACCGGCAGACTCCTCACCGACTCCGTGGAGTTCGGTGGCGCATTCGAGGCACCGCGCTCGATCCGATCATGTTCCACGCCGACGTGATCCACGGCGCCGCCGCGCAGAACGACCGCAAGTGGGCCAAGCGCGAAGGCTGGTTCATCGCCCTCGGCGTCGAGTATACCGGCTGGGACGTGCTCACCCCGCAGGTCTTCGGCTGGTGGTCCACGGGTGAAAACAAGTCCACCCGCAACGGCTCCGAGCGTATGCCGCAGGTCCTGCCCAACTGGGGTCCGGGCAACAGCTTCCTCTTCGACGACAGCCAGGAACCGGGCAAGGAATCCAACATGGGCGTCAACCCTGTCGGTAACTGGGGTACGGGCGTGTCCCTCAACAATATCTCGTTTGTCGAGAAGCTCTCCCACATCCTGACCTTCACCTATGTGCACGGCAACAACGCCAAGGCCCTCCGCTACCTCAACGGGACCCTGGGCACCAACTCGTACTACGTCATGGGCCGCGACCTGACGACCAACGAGTACCTGCGCGGCGTCAACTTCGACACCAAATACATGATCTACGAAAACCTGGCCGCCATCCTCGAGACCGGCGGGTCCCACGGCGAGTACAGTCCAGCGTCCGGGGTCACCGCCTGGCCAGCAAGTCCCGCGACGGCGACGCCTGGAAGGTCGCTTACGGCCTGACCTACAAGTTCTAGTCCCGCGCGAAGCGCGCGCCTGCGACGCAAAGCCGGCCCCTTCGGGGACCGGCATTTTTATGGAAAGGCCTTCCCGGGACGGGTGATCTGCGAGCCATGCCGCACCAGGTTATCCACAGGACCGTGACAGTGCGAGGGGACAGTGCAGGAGGGTAAGGACTGCGGAAAAATGGAACAATACGTTCTCATGTTTATTATTTCTTACTGATATCACTGCAAATTACAACATTACAATTCAGAAATAAATTATGATTTTAGAAAACTTTGCTCGAAAATTAGACACACGCATCTTGTCGCAACCGGAAACACGCGATACGAATTGAAGCGTGTCTGTGGAGAACTCGCCTGTCTTCGCAGCACGCGCGCCACCGGTTTCCGGTCCCATAACCGCGTTCGGGAGGAAGGAATCATGAAACGCATGCTGCCTCTTGCCTTAGTCGCCGTGTTCGCCCTGTGCGCCTTCGCCAGCGCCCAGGCGGCCACCGAAGTGAAGATGACCGGCGATGCCCGCATCTACGGCGTCTTCTTCGCACAGCACAACTACACCGGCTGGAACAACGCCAGCTGGACGTCGAACACCCCGACCTACTCCGGGGCCGGCAGAAAGACCGAAGACCGCTTCGAGATCTGGGAACGCTTCCGCCTGCGCACCGACTTCGTGGCCAACGAGGCCGTGAAGTTCCGCCTGGGCATCAAGGTGGAGGACACCTGGGGCCATGGCACTTTGACCGCCGCCAACCCGGAAGTGGCCATCGCCGTCTACCAAGCCTTCCTGCAGTTCAAACTGCCGGACTGCAACGTGGAAGTGACCGCCGGCCTCCAGGACATCGACCTGCCCATCAGCAAGATGTTCTACGGCAGCCCGGTCTTCGGCGGCGACCGCATCGCGGCCCTGACCGTCAAGGCCCCGCTGATCGACAACACCCTGGCCGTGCTCGCCGGTTTCGGCCGCCTCATCGACACCAACCGCACCTACGACACCACCACCACCCAGGTGGCGGACGAACTCGACGCCTATTTCATGGCCCTGCCCATCACCCTCGAGGGCTTCAAGGCCACCCCGTGGGGCGTCATCGCCGTGGCCGGCAAGAACGCCGGCTACTTCACCACCGGCGCTTCGACCTTCTCTTCGGCTTCCTTCGCCGAAAACCTGGTCTCCGCCGGCACCTTCATGACCCCGGCCCTGTGGAAGAACGACCAGAACGCCTACTGGTGGGCCGGCGGCGCGTTCGAAGTCACCGCTCTTGATCCGGTCAAGTTCTACGCCGACGTGATCTACGGCGCCGGCGCCCAGAGCGACCGCAAGAAGAGCAAGCGCGAAGGCTGGTTCATCGACCTCGGCGTCGAGTACACCGGCTGGGACGTGCTGACCCCGAAGGTCTTCGGCTGGTGGTCCACCGGTGAAGACCACGCCACCCGCAACGGTTCCGAGCGCATGCCCGCCCTGCGTCCCAACTGGGGTCCGGGCAACAGCTTCCTGTTCGACGACAGCCAGGAACTGGCCAAGAACTCCAACATGGGCATGAACCCCATCGGCGCGTGGGGCCTGGGCGCCTCTCTCGACAACATCTCGTTCGTCGAGAAGCTGACCCATCGCCTGACCTACACGTACCTCCACGGCAACAACAATCCGTCGGCCATCCGCACCCTCAACACGGCCATGGGCAGCAACCCCTACTTCGTGATGGGCCGCGACCTGACCACGGACGAGTTCGCCATGGGCGTGAACTTCGACAGCAAGTACATGATCTACGAGAACCTGGCCGCCGTCCTCGAGACCGGCTGGGCCCACGGCCAGTTCCAGACCAGCGTCTGGGGCCACCGCCTGGCCGAGAAGTCCCGTTCCGGCGACGCCTGGAAAGTCGCCTTCGGCCTGACCTACAAGTTCTAAAGCGGTTTTGCGGAAATCGCTGGCGCGGACCGGGCCCTTCGGGGCCCGGTTTTTTTTGCGGCGGACGCCGTCCGGTCTCAGCGCCCCTTGGGCAGGCACCACAGCGGCAGGACCGCGCCCGAAACCGCGGAGGCCACGCCGTCGGCGTCGAGGCTCCGGTCCGAGGGAGAGGCGCTTATGGGCGTCTGCCCCCTGGCCAGAAACGCCTTGACCGTGGCCAGGGGCACCACGAAACCCATCTCGGCCGGGGTTTCGCCCAGCCGATCCCGCGCCCCGGCCGTGTCGCGCCGCGCCGTGACCACGCCGGCCACATGGCCTGCGGCGTCGAGCAGCGGGCCGCCGCTGTTGCCGGGCAGCACCTGCGCCGTAATCGCCTGCTCGCCGCGCGGCCCCGCCCCGTCTGCCAGGATCCGTGTGCGCCCGGCCGTGACGCGCATCCCGCCGCTGACGGCCGCTTCCCCGGGGTAGCCCGCGGCAAAGACAGCCGCGCCCTCCGGCACTTCCCCGCCCTCCCGAAAAACCAGCGCCCGCGGCGGAGCCACGGCCAGTTCGAGCAGGGCGAGGTCGTTTTTCCGGTCGATGCGCGTCACGCGCGCCGCCATCCGTTTGCCTGCAACAACCGCGACGACCCGGCCGCAGTCAGCGGCCACATGGGCGTTGGTCAGCACGTGCCCGAGCCTGCTGACCACGAACCCCGTGCCCGTGGCCAGGCGCTTCGCCGCTTCTTCCGGGGGCGGCCCCTTCGTGCCCCCCTTGGGACTTGCGGCTGTGCCCGCAATGGACAGGGCCACGGTGGGGTCGAGTTCTTTTCTGGCCGCCTCGGCCAGGGCGGCGAGGCGCGCAGCCAGTGCGGGATCGTCGCCGATCTGCGCCTGCCCCTGCAGGGCCAGCCGGTAAGCCATGGCCGGATCGCGCGCCGCCACACGCCCGGCAAGATGCAGCTCCCCCAGGGCCAGGGCGGCCTGGGGCGAGCCGGCCCGGACCGCGCGGCGCAAATAGCCGGGCGCGTCCGCGGCCGGGCCGCCCCGATTCTCCAGACGCATGGCCCCGAGCAGGAAAAGCGCGCGGGCCGAGCCTTTCTCCGCCGCAAGCTTGAGATACCGTCCGGCCTGCTCGTCGTCGCGAGGCACGCCGTCGCCGCGCAGATACAGGCGCGCCAAGTCGGTCATGGCCGGGACGTTGCCGGCGTCGGCCGCCTTGCGGAAAAGGCGCACGGCGGCCTGCGCATCGCGCGGCCCGCCCCGTCCGGTTTCGCGCATGACGCCCTGCAGGTGCAGGGCGGCGGGGCTGCCCGCGGCGGCCAGGGGCGCGAGCTCCCGCGCGGCCGCGGCATCGTCGCCGCGTGCAAAGGCCCGCAGCGCCGCGTCGTAGTCCGCCCTTGCCGCGTGCGCCGCCCCGAGGGCCGCCACGACGAGGGCGCACGCGGCAAGGGCGCGCCTCACGGCTTGTGTCCGTGCCCCGCATCCTTTTGCGGCGCGGGCGCGGGCGGGGAAGGCGGTGGCGCGTCGGCCGCCCGGCACAGGCCGTAGCGCTGGCTGATCTTGGGCATGGTCGCCGCATCGTGGTGCGAAGCCACCATGAGGAAATTGTCGGATGCGCCGGAATACAGGGGATAAACGGTCACGAGCGCCATGCCGCCGTCGGGGTAGCGCGCCATGACGTGCAGCCCGATCGGGCTTACGGTGTAGACCGCAGGCGTTTCCCGGTCGTCCTCCTCGATCTGCGCCCGCTTCTTGTCCGCATCGATGATGTCGATGGTGAGCCCCGGCGTATTGGGGTCGAGCGGCGGCTTGACGGTCACCCCGCCCTGGGGCGTGAACCCGGCGTTGACGCCGTGGGTGAAGGCGCAAGCCAGCCGCTTGGCCGCATAAAGCACCGCGGCCGGGTCGGCGGCCGAGGCGGCGGCCGGGGCGGGTTGCACGGTCAGGCACAGACAGGCGGCCGCCAGTACCGCGGCCGTTGAAAAAACGCGCATGGGTTCCTCCGTGGCAGGGGATTTTTCCTGTTACCCGAGCAGTGTAACAGCCGACCGGAAAGGTCAAGCCGGGGTCTTCCCGACGCCGCCGTCCGGCCGGGCCGGGGCGACGGAAAGCGCTTGCCGCCAAAGCGCCCTTGACGTACTGTGCGTCCCCTCACGCCCCTGGCGTCGGCCGTGACTTCTCAGGTCTTACGCGCCGTAACCGGACGTGTTTTTTCGGAGATTTCGTATCATGCAAAAGTATCGCGTATATTTCGCCACCAAGGATCATGTCCCGACCCGCTGGTTCCGTCCGAAAAAAGAGATATCGGAAACGGAATACGTCGTCGTGCATGCGCACAATGAAGCGCATGCCTCCAAAGAAGCCAAGCAGCATGTCGATATCGCCGCACTGGGCATCCCGTTCCAGGTGACGCATATCGAGCGTGCCCCGGACAGCGAGCCCGAAGGCTGCCATGGGCAACTTGCCCGGCGCGTCGCGCCCCAGGCGGCGCAGCCCGAGGCCGAAGCCGCCCCCGAGCCCGCGCCCCTCGGGGAAGAAGCCGAAGAAAAACAGGCGTAACAGCGCCATCTTGCCCGCGCGCGCATGCCTCGAAGACCGGCCGCGTCGGCCCGGATCGGAGGACGCCCCATGCTCACCGCCTTTCCCCGGGCCGTGCTGGCCCATGTCCGCGGCATCCGCTTCGCTTTCGCCCACAAGGGCTACCTGCTGCTGGCGCTGGCGCCCTTTGTCCTGACGTTGGTCCTGTTCGCGGCAGGGTTCGGTCTGTTCGCCTCCTCGGGAGACCGCGTGCTGGCCTTTTTCTGGTCGCCCGAGGCAGCGCCCGCGGGCGGCGCGCTCGGCGTGCTCTACTGGTTCTACGTGCACGTGGCCAAGTACCTGCTCTACCTGCTCGCGGCCACGCTTGCGTATTTCCTGTTCATGGTCACGGCCAACATCCTGGCTTCGCCGCTGTATGACGTCGTAGCCGGGCGGATGCTCGCCGGTGCCCGAGGGCATGCCGCCGGAGAATCGCTGCCATGGTGGGCGGTGATGCTCGAGGAACTCAAAAAGGCGGCGTTCGTGGCCGCCGTGCCCATATTGCTGGTGTTCGTGCCGGTGGTCGGCCAGTTCCTGGCCCCGGTCGTTGCGGCCGCGTTTCTGGCCTTCGACTTCCTGGACTTCGCCTTCTGCCGCGAGGAAGCGCATTTCGCCGCACGGCTGCGCCGCGCCGCGGCCAATCCCCTCACCCTGCTCGGCTTCGGCGCACCGCTGCTCATCCCGATTGTCAATATCGTGCTTTTTCCTTTCGCCATTTTTGGCGCGACGCTGCTTTATCTGGACACGTTCGGCCGCAATACGACAGACTCCAAGCATTCATGACATTTTGGCAACATACGCCCGGCGCTGCCGGTTTTAAGCTATAGGTCGGGCGCTTCACAAGCGACGCGCCGCCTCGGCTCCCCCTCGCGGCAAAAGGACCGCCATTCCATGCAGCATCCCTTTTTCGCGGCGCGCCGCGCACGCCTTCGGAGCGTCGCCGCATGAGCGACCACGGCCACGTTCCGGACAAATCCCTGTCCCATACCCTCGCCCTGGCCTTCGGCGCCCTCGGCGTCGTCTACGGCGATATCGGCACGAGCCCGCTCTACGCCATCAAGGAATGCTTCCACGGCATGCACGCCATCGCCGTGACGCCGGACAACGTGCTCGGCGTGCTCTCGCTCATCTTCTGGTCCCTGACGATGGTCATCACCATCAAATACGTGCTGTTCATCACCGCCGCCGACAACCGGGGCGAGGGCGGCATTTTCGCGCTGATCGAACTTCTGCCCAAGGACCGGGGCCACCGCCACGTACGTGCGACGCTCGCCGTGCTGGGCCTCATCGGCGCGGGCCTGCTCTACGGCGACGGCGTCATCACCCCGGCCATTTCCGTGCTTTCGGCCGTGGAGGGCTTAAACGTCGCCACGAGCGCCGCCGAACCCCTCGTCGTGCCCATCACCTGCGTCATTCTTTTTTGCCTCTTCATGGTGCAGCGCCGGGGCACACACGGCATCGGCAAGGTCTTCGGCCCGGTGATGCTCGTCTGGTTCACGGTGCTGGCCGTGCTCGGGATCAAGGCGATCCTGGCCGCGCCACAAGTGCTCGCCGCGATCAACCCTTGGCACGCGGTGAACTTTTTCCTGCGCAATCACCTGCACGGCATAGTGGTCCTCGGCGCGGTCGTGCTGTGCATCACCGGCGGCGAGGCGCTGTATGCCGACCTCGGGCATTTCGGCCGCCGCCCCATCCAACTTTCCTGGCTCGCGATCGTCTTCCCGTGCCTGATCCTCAACTACTTCGGCCAGGGCGCGGGACTTTTGCTCGATCCCTCCATCGCGGCCAACCCCTTCTACAGCCTGGTGCCCGACTCCCTGCTCTACCCCATGGCGGCGCTGGCCACGGCGGCCACGGTCATCGCTTCCCAGGCGCTCATTTCCGGGGTCTTTTCCCTCACGCGCCAAGCCATCCAGCTCGGCTGCTGCCCGAGGCTTCGCATCGTGCACACCTCGAGCGCGATGGAAGGACAGATCTACATTCCCGAAGTCAATTTCGCCCTGATGTGGGCCTGCATCGGCATCACGCTGGCCTTCGAGGAATCGAGCCGCCTGGCCGCGGCCTACGGCATCGCGGTCACGGCCACCATGGGCATCACCTCCATCCTGTATTTCTTCGTCGCCCACTGGACCTGGAAGCAGCCGCTCATCCGCTGCCTGCCGCCGGTGCTCGTGTTCCTGGCCTTCGATCTGGCCTATTTCGGCTCGAACCTGCTCAAGGTCGCCGACGGCGGCTGGTTCACGCTGCTGATCGCCGCCGCGATCTTCACGGCCATGGCCACTTGGCAGGACGGCCGCCGGGCGCTTCGCGAGATGTCCATGGCCGCCACGGTGCCGCTGCGCACCTTCCTGCAGGAAGTGGCCACGAAAAACCCGATCCGCGTGCCGGGCACCGCCGTCTTCATGTCGCTCTCCCCCCAGGGCACGCCGGTGACGCTGCTGCACCACTACAAGCACAACAAGGTCTTCCACCAAAGCGTGGTCATCCTGAGCATCACCGCCGCGGACACGCCCACCGTGCCCGAGGACGACCGCCTGGACATCCACGACCTGGGCTCGGGCTTCTTCCGGATCGTGGCGCGCTACGGCTTCATGGAAACGCCGGACGTGCCGGAGATCATGGCCCGGGCGCGGGATACGGGCATCCCCATCGATCCGCCGGCCGACACCACCTACTTCCTCGGCCGCGAGAGTCTGCTCACCACGGGCAAGGCGAAGATGGCGGGCTTTCGCAAGTCGCTTTTCGCGCTCATGTCCCGCAACGCCCGTCCGGCCACGGCCTATTTCGGCCTGCCCCCGGGACGCGTGGTGGAGCTTGGCGTGCAGGTCGAACTCTAGGGGCCTTCGGGCCGCCCAATTGTCCCGCGCCCCTTGACCCGGGGCGTTTCCTGCCGTAACCGCAAGGCGCGGTGCAACCCAAGCGCCACGCCATCTTCGCCCGACGCCGGCAAAAGAGGAGCGCATGACCGATTCGCCCGACAAAGAGCCCACCACGCCGCAGGACGCCCCCGAAACCTCCGGGGCCGACAACGCCTCCGGGGACGCCGCAGCGCCGGCAGTACCTGGCAACGCTTCGCAAGGAGCCGTCCCGCCTGCCGTGCCAGGCGCCGCCTCGGAAGGGGCAGCCGCCGACCCGTCGCTCCCCGAGGCCGTGGCCGCCGAGGGACCGGTCGCGCCGCCGGCCCCGCCCACGCCGCCGGGCGCTTCGGACGCCGGAGACATGAAGGAAGCGCCGCTGCTCGAGCACCTGCTCGAGCTGCGCACGCGCCTGGTGCGCTGCCTCATCGCCGTTGGCATCGGGTTCGCGGCCAGCTACGCCTTCGCCGAAAAGCTGCTCGGCATCCTGCTCAAGCCCTTGATGGACGTCATGCCGGGCGGCAGCAAGCTCATCGCCACGAGCCTGCCGGAAACGTTTTTCACGGTCATGAAGCTGGCGCTCGTCGCCGGCGCGTTCGTGGCCAGCCCCTACATCTTCTACCAGCTGTGGAAGTTCGTGGCCCCGGGGCTCTACAAGGAAGAACGCAAGATCATCGTGCCCGTGGCCGTGGCCACGGCCGTCTGCTTCGTCGGCGGCGCGCTTTTCGGCTATTTCATCGTGTTCCCGTTCGGGTTCAAGTTCTTCGTGGACTACGCCTCGGACTACATCACGGTCATGCCGACCATCAGCGCCTACTTTTCGCTCGCCGTGACCTTGCTCTTCGCTTTCGGCCTCATCTTCGAACTGCCGGTCTTCATCTTCTTCATGACGAGCCTTGGGCTCGTGACCACCAAGACCCTGCGCAAGTTCCGCCGCTGGGCCATCCTGTTGAGCTTCATCGTGGCCGCCATCCTGACCCCCACGCCCGACGCCGTGAACCAGTTGCTCATGGCCGGCCCCATGGTCATCCTCTACGAGGTCGGCATCTGGGTTTCCTGGTTCGTGGACAAGTCGCGCAAGGAGGAAAAGGCCGCCAAGGAAGCGGCCAAGGCGGCCGAGAAAGCCGCCGCGGCCGCCCCGCCAAAGGGTGGCGCGAGCCAGGAAAATGCCGCGCCGCAACCCGAAGCCGCCGCCGCGCAACCGGCTGCGCCGGAAAAGGATTCCAAGGACGCGTAAGCCTCTCCCGAGCCTCGGGGACCTTTTCGGACGGTCCCCGTGGCTTCCGCGCCTTGACAAGCCCCTCCTCTCCAGGCATAGATAAGCTAGAGGTGACGGCCGCCGCTCTTTGGCCGGGTTAGCCTTCCGCCCGGGCCGCCCTTCCGCGGGCACAGGTCCCTTCGGGCTGACAGCGCCGCATTGCGGCTTTCCGCGCCTCGCCGCGACCCAAGCGTCGCAACGTCCCTCCGTCGGCTGTCGACGGCCGGGACGCACACTCGCCACGCGAGCCACTCCACAAGCGGACGACCGAGACGGCCAGGCGTCATGCCGGGCCCATAGGCCACCCCGCCCCCATGGCGTCCCCTGTTCGGACGCCGGCGCACCCGGCCCCTTCTCGGCGTCGCACAGCCATGGAGCGACGATGCGACACGCCCGTATCCTGCTGACGACCATGACCCTTCTGGCTCTGGCTCTGCCGGGTTGCGCCGGGACCAAGACGCCCAAGACCGCACCGGCCCTTGCCGCCGCACCCGGCATCGACGCCCAGGGCCGCCTGGCCGATCCGAATTTCCTGTTCACCGGTTCCGACAAGCGCCGCGACAATCGCCTCACGGTCAAAGCGATGGCCTACACCAGCTGCTCGACGAGCGGGAAAAAGAAATCCAAACGCGCCGCGCGCGGCGCCTGGGGCGATGCCCTGACCGACGACGTCAACGCCGTGGCCGTCTCGCCGGATCTGCTTGAAATGGGCCTGGACCGGGGCGACCTCATCACCATCGAGGGCCTGCCCGGCCAGTACAAGGTGCTCGACGTCATGCACGGCCGCCACGACAAGACCATCGACATCTTCTACGGCGACGACCGTTGCGGCGCATTGCAGTGGGGCAAGCGCACCCTGACCATCACCTGGCAGTAACGCCCCTCGTCCGCCGCCCTCGCGGCGGAAGACGGCGGCGGCATGCCGTTGCAGCCGCCGCGAGGATAGGCCGTTCTCGCCCACGGCAAGGGTTGTCTTGCAAAGTCGAGGCAGTTGCCGCCGAACCGGGCGCTGCGCCCAAGCGGCATGAGGCGGGAGCCGAAGAAAGGACAATGATTCAGGGCAGGACTTCGACCAGGACGTAGCGGGCCGCAAAGCCCAAGGCGTAGACGCAGACGAGCGTCAGGAAAAAGGTCCGGAAAAGCCCCTTGCCGCCCCGGCCCTCGGCCAGGCGCGACAGCACGAACCCCACGCCCACCGCCGCAAGCAGGCCAAGGCCCAAAGCCAGGGCGACTTTCATCAGCGCGATATCGGCCATCCCTCCCCCCTTCTGCGCAACAGCGGCGGTCGCCGCCACCGATCCATCGCAGCGCGCTCCCCTTCTCCCCAACGCAACACACACTCTCTTACCGAAGGCGCACCACTCCGCCACCCAACCCTCTCCCCCTTTCGGGGTGGTCCAGGAGGGGCCCTCGGCCCCTCCTGGCCGCCGGAGGCATCTTCCCTCCGTCTCCCCCTCCCCGTCTCCTAGCGCTGATCCAGCGGCACGTAGGGCCGGCGCGGCGGGCCGATGTAGACTTGGCGCGGCCGGTGGATGCGCGTGGTGGGGTCGCGGTTTTCCTCGCGCCAGTGGGCGATCCAGCCGGGCATGCGGCCGATGGCGAACATGACCGGGAACATGTTGACCGGGATGCCGAGGGCCCGCAGGATGATGCCGGAATAGAAGTCCACGTTGGGATAGAGCTTGCGGCTTTTGAAGTAGTCGTCGGAAAGGGCGGCCTCTTCCAGTTCCAGGGCGATGTCCATGAGGGGATCGCTCTGACCGGACTGGAAGACGAGGTCGTGGGCGGCCTTTTTCAGCACGCGGGCGCGGGGGTCGAAGTTCTTGTAGACGCGGTGCCCGAAGCCCATGAGGCGGCGTTCCTTGCGCTTGACCAGCTCCAGGAAGGATTTGACCTTGTGCTTGCCGGCGAGGATCTGCTCGAGCATGTCGATGACCGCGGCGTTGGCCCCGCCGTGCAACCGCCCCCACAGGGCGCAGATGCCCGAGGAGACGCTGGCGAAGAGGTTCGCCTGGGTGGAGCCCACCATGCGCACAGTGGAACAGGAGCAGTTCTGCTCGTGGTCGGCGTGGACCACGAGGAAAAGCGACAGCGCCGCGACGGCCTGCTGCGTGGGTTCGTAGTCGCGGTTGGGCACCGAGAACATCATGTGCAGGAAGTTGCGGCAATAGCTGAGGTTGGGGTCCGGGTACATGAAGGGCAGGCCCAGGGATTTGCGGTAGCTGAAGGCGGCGATGGTGCGCACCTTGCTCACGAGCTTGCCCACGGCAAGTATGAAATCGTCCATGGTCTGGATTTCGAGCAGCTCGGGGTGGTAGTTGCCAAGCGAGTTGATGACGGCCGACAGAATGGCCATCGGCTGTCCTCCAGGCGGGAACCCGTCGAAATGATGGAGCAAGCCTTCGTGCAAGAGCTCGTGTTCGGACAGCAGCGAGCGAAACGCCGTACGTTCTTCGGCCGTCGGAAGCTTGCCGAAGATCAGCAGCATCGCGGTCTCGATAAAAGAACTTTTTTCGGCCAACTGCTCGATGGGGATGCCGCGATAGCGCAAAATGCCCTTTTCGCCGTCGACGAAGGTGATCGACGACAGGCAGGAACCGGTATTGCCGTAGCCGGGGTCGAAACAGAGCAGCCCGGCCTCTTTTTCCAGGGAGGCGACGTCGATGCCGACCTCGCCCTCGCTGCCCACGGTGACGGGCAGTTCCAGGGTCTTATCGCCGTAGGTCAATGTGGCGGTTTTGACTTCGCGCATGAGGCTCCTCGTGTCCGGGGGGTGAGGGGGAGAGAACGACCGCAAGCGGCGCGGCGACTGCGACGCCGTATGGCCAGGAAGCAAGTATAGAAAAAAAATTCGGCCTTGTCTTCTCCGGAAGCGTCGCGGCCCCCGGAGGGGGTATGCGGCCGGCCCGCGGCGCGGCCGGAGGGCGGTTCAGGCCCAGGGCATCTGCCGCCAGTCCATGACGGCGGGCCGGTGGCCGTGCTGGCGGGCGAGCAGTTCCAGGGGGGCCAGGGCCAGTCCTGCCGCTTCGGGCGGATAGCCGGCCAGGGCGTCGTCGGCCAGTTCGGCCAGGTAGTGGTTGCAGCGCCGGCAGACCACGACGCGCTCGCTGTCGAAGCCCGGCACGGCATAGACTTGCGCCGAGGGGCCGGGGGCTTCGCAAAACGGGCATTCCCGCCGGGAAAAGCGCCAGGTCGCGGCGCAAAAGGAACAGGCCATGACGCCGCCGCCCGAGGCCTCGCGACGGACAAACCCCGGCCAGGAACCGCAAACGGGGCAATAGCCCCGGTTCCAGGGCATCTCGGCCACGGCTCCGGACAGACGCCGGCCCCGGGCCATGGCTAGGGGGGCGAGCAGTTCGGTGATCCAGAACGCGAGCACGCGCGCGTCCACCCCGATGCCGTTGGCCGCCCGGGCCAGGCTCTGGTTCCTGTCGCACAGGCAGTCCCGGGCCGCCTGTTCCACGAAGCCCTGCCTGACCTGCGCCGTGCGGGCGATGACCGCGAGGTCGCCGCGCACGTCGCGAAAGCCCGCCGTAAGGGCCGGCTGGAGCACCTCGAAGGCGCGCTCCAGGTCGCAGCCGTGCAGGGGAAACTCGTCGCGCGCCTCCAGGCACGCGCCCTGGGCCAGACGCACCGAGTCCGGCCGCGGGGCCGGCCGCGCCGCGTCCGCGCCGCGCAAAACCGCAACCAACGGCTCCCTGGCCAGCAGCAACCCGAGGAACGGATCGACGAAGGCCCGGACATGAGGGCGTTCGCGGCGCAGCCGGTCCACGGCCTCGGCGAAGACGGAAGCATGTTCCATGGAACGACTCCTTGCCGGCGTGTCCCGGGCGAATCGTGCGGCCGGCAAAAGCGCCTCTGGCGTGCCAACAATCCCCGCGCCCGTCAACCGGCGGCGGCATCGGCCCTGACACGAAAAATTCCATCGCCCTATCGGTTTTTTTAATTGTATTTAAAATAGCTTAAATCGTTTTCAAACGAAAAACCCGCCGCTAGGGAGGTATTTTTCTTGGAAAAACCGTGACGGTTAGTGCCAAAGCTCAAGCAATTCGGATTCCTTTGACCCCTCCCCACCCCTTTTTTAGGAAAGTAGTGTGCCTGATTCGACATAAGATTGTACGCCGGACGGATGGCCGCCCGGAGTTTGCGGAACCGGAAAAAGGAGGCGGTATGGGCATTTCCCGACGTGGGTTCATGAAACTGACGGGGGCCGGGCTGGCCTGCCTGGGGCTTAGGGACCTCGGGCTCGATCCCCGCCCGGCGGCGGCGTACGCCACGAAGCTGCGCATCGAGGGGGCGAAGGAATATCAGTCCACCTGTCCCTTCTGCTCCTGCGGCTGCAGCATCCTCATGTTCGTCAAGGACGGCAAATTTCTCAGCTCCGAAGGCGATCCGGACTATCCGGTCAGCGAAGGAGCGCTTTGCCCCAAGGGCGCGGCCTTCCACGCCATGCACGTGAGCCACCACCGCATCCTCAAGCCCAAGTACCGGGCCCCGGGCAGCGACAAGTGGGAAGAGAAGGACTGGGACTTCGTCCTCGACCGCATCGCCCATCGCGTCAAGGAAACCCGCGACCGCGACTTCATAGAGAAAAACGAGAAGGGCCAGACCGTCAACCGGGTCGAATCCATCTTCCACCTCGGCACGTCCCAGATGGACAACGAGGAATGCGCCGTCACGCACCAAATGCTCAGAAGCCTGGGGGTCGTCCATCTCGACCATCAGGCCCGCGTCTGACACTCGCCCACTGTACCGGCTCTGGCAGAGTCGTTCGGACGCGGCGCGATGACCCAGCACTGGATTGACATCAAGAATGCGGATGTTGTGCTCATCATGGGCAGCAACGCCGCGGAACACCACCCCATCTCGTTCAAGTGGGTGCTGCGGGCCAAGGACGCCGGCGCCACCCTCATTCACGTGGATCCGAAATTCTCCCGCACCTCGGCCCGTTGCGATTTCCACGTGCCCCTGCGTTCGGGCACGGACATCGCCTTCCTTGGCGGCATGATGAAGTACATCATCGAAAAGGAGCTGTACTTCAAAGACTACGTCACGGACTACACCAACGCCGCCTTTATCGTTTCCGAAGGCTTCTCCTTCAAGGACGGCCTGTTTTCCGGCTACGATCCGGCGACGAAGACGTATGATCGCAAGTCCTGGACCTTCGACAAGGACGAAAACGGAATCGTCCAAAAGGACAAGACGCTGCAACATCCTCGCTGCGTCTTCCAGATGCTCAAAAAACACTATGACCGATACGACATCGCCACCGTGTCGGCCGTGACGGGCGTATCCAAGGAAAACCTGCTGAAGGTTTGGGATGCCGTGGCAGCCACGGGCAAGCCCAACAAGGCAGCCACGATGATGTACGCCCTGGGCTGGACCCAGCACAGCGTGGGCGTGCAGAACATCCGCTGCGCCGGCATCATCCAGCTCCTTCTGGGCAACGTCGGCGTTGCCGGCGGCGGCATCAACGCGCTGCGCGGCGAGCCCAACGTCCAGGGGTCCACGGACCACTCCCTGCTCTACGACGGCCTGCCCGGCTACCACCCGGTGCCGACCACGGCCTGGCCGACCCTGGCCGACTACCTCAAGGCCAACACGCCCGTGTCCAAGGATCCCAAGAGCGTCAACTGGTGGCAGAACCGGCCCAAGTACGTGGTGAGCCTGCTCAAGTCGTGGTTCGGCGACGCGGCCACGGCGGAAAACGAGTTCGGCTACGGCTGGCTGCCCAGGATCGAGCCAAACGTCGAATACGCCAGCCTGTTCATGTTCGACAAGATGTACAAGGGCAAGATCAAGGGCGGGTTCATCTACGGACACAACCCGGCCATGTCCATGCCCAACACGCACAAGATCCGCAAGGCGCTGACCAATCTCGACTGGTTCGTCATCGGCGAGGCCCACGAGACGGAAACGGCCGCCTTCTGGCGGCAGCCGGGCTTCGACCCGAAAAACGTCAAGACCGAGGTCTTCCTGCTGCCCTCCTGCCAGCGCGGCGAAAAGGACGGCACCACGTCCAACTCCGGCCGCTGGCACATGTGGCACTACAAGGGCTACGAGCCCATGGGCGTCAGCAAGCCCATGGGCTGGATGGTCGTGGAGATCATGAAGCGCGTCAAAGCGCTCTATGAAAAGGAAGGCGGCGCCTTCCCCGCGCCCATCCTCAGCCTCGACTGGTACAAGGAATACGACGCGGACTTCGTGGCGAAAAAGATCAACGGCCAGTTCACCCGCGACGTCACCATCGGCGACAAGCAGTACAAGAAGGGCGACCAGGTGCCCGCCTTCCCGATGCTCGCCGCCGAC
The DNA here is from genome assembly GCA_023399375.1 of Pseudomonadota bacterium. GTDB lineage: Bacteria > Desulfobacterota > Desulfovibrionia > Desulfovibrionales > Desulfovibrionaceae > Solidesulfovibrio. Next base: position 92,768 of record JAEWPX010000048.1, read on the forward strand.
GGCTCCACCAACAGCATGTGCTGGGTCTATGCCGGCAGCTACGGCCCGGGCGGCAACCTGACCAAACGGCGCGACCATACGCAGACGCCGATGCAGGCGAAAATCGGGCTCTACCCGAACTACTCCTGGGCCTGGCCCGTCAACCGCCGCATCATCTACAACCGCGCATCCGTGGATGTCCACGGCAAGCCCTACAACCCGGCCAAGGCCGTCATCGCCTGGGAGGACGGCAAGTGGATCGGCGATGTGCCGGACGGTCCGGCCGCACCCATGGCCGATCCCAAGGGCGTGTACCCGTTCATCATGCACACCGAGGGGCACGGCCAGCTGTTCGGCCCCGGCCGCGTGGACGGTCCGTTCCCCGAACACTACGAACCCGCGGAAACGCCGATCACGGTCAACCCCTTCTCCAAGCAGATGCACAACCCGTGCATGAAGGTGGCCGAAAGCGACCTCGACGCCCTGGCCAAGCCCGGCGACCCGCGCTATCCCATCGTGCTGACCACCTACAGCCTCACCGAGCACTGGTGCGGCGGCGGCGACACGCGCAACACCCCGCCGCTGCTCGAGGCCGAACCCCAGCTCTACATCGAGATGAGCCAGGAACTGGCCAAGGAAAAAGGCATCAAGAACGGCGACGTGGTCATGATCGAAAGCCTGCGCGGCAAGGTCGAGGCCGTGGCCATGGTCACCGTGCGCATGACCCCGCTTCAAGTCGCGGGCAAAACCCTCCACCTCGTCGGCATGCCCTTCTGCTTCGGTTGGACCACGCCGGGCTGCGGAGACGCCACCAACCGTCTGACGGTGTCCGTGGCCGACCCCAACACCCGCATTCCGGAGTACAAGGCCTGCCTCGTCAACGTGCGCAAGGCCGACAAGGTGACGGAACTGTACCGCTAACACGCGTCCCGGCCGGGGGCCTTGCGGTCCCCGGCCGGACTTATACGGAGCGCGCCATGCCCAAGACCTTTTTCATCGACACCTCCCGCTGCACGGCCTGCCGCGGCTGCCAGGTGGCCTGCAAGGAATGGCACCAACACAAGGCCGTGCCGACGAAACAGACCGGCACGCATCAGAACCCGCCGACGTTCACGCCGTTCAACTTCAAGATCGTGCGGTTTTCCGAGCACAAGATCGACGGGCAGATCAAATGGCTGTTCTTCCCGGACCAGTGCCGCCATTGCATCAACCCGCCCTGCAAGGACGCGGCCGACGCCTACGTGCCCGGGGCCATCATCCAGGACGAGGCCACCGGGGCCGTGCTCTACACGGACCTGACCAAAAAGCTCACCATCGACCAGGCGCAGGAAGTGCGCGACGTGTGCCCCTACGCCATCCCGGTGCGTGACCAGGATTCGGGCATGCTCACCAAATGCGACTGGTGCATCGACCGCCAGCAGGCCGGCATGCTGCCCGCGTGCGTGAAGACCTGCTGCACCGGCACCATGAACTTCGGCGAGCGCGCCGACATGCTCGCCCTGGCAAAGCAGACCTTGGCAAAAGTCAAGGAAAAATACCCCAAGGCGCAGCTCCTCGATGAGGACTACCTGGGCGTCATCTACCTGGTCACCGAACCACGCAACCTCTACCACGAATACGCCGAGCGCCGTGCCCCGCAGCAGGGTCCGATGTCGCGGCAGGCGTTTCTGGCCATGCTGGCCCGGCCGGTCACCCGGATGCGCGGCTGAGGCGAGAGGGCCAGAGAAACTGCCTCCGGCGGCCAGGAGGGGCGACGGCCCCTCCTGGACCTCCCGTAAGGGCTACTCCGAACGGAACACGAACCGGGTTCGACTCCCGGCCGCGCGGCCGCCATCTGCCAGTGGCGGCCGCGTGGCCCCTTCGCAACAAAAGGACGTTTTATGCGCATTCCCCCGGATATGACCCTCACGTCCCCCGACCTGCCCGATGTTCCGCCGCCGGCGGAGCTGGCCGACGTCATCGAGCGCTTTTCCGCCCTGGCACGCCTGCGCCGGGAAGTCGCCGACGCCTTGCCGGACGCCCCGGTGGGCGTGCTCTACGATACGGACCGTTTTGCCGCCGGCGCGCCGCTTCTGGCCGAGGTCGGGCCGGAGGAGCTGGCCGCGGATTTCCTGCGCGCCGCGGGCCTGCTGTTGCCGCGCCTGGCGGAGCTCTTCCCGCCGCTTGGCAAGGACGCCGCAGTGCTGGCCCAGGCCCTGGCCATGGGGCCGCGTCTGGCCGCGCCGCTCCTGACTGCCCTGGCCGTGGGCAGCGAGGCGGACATCGAGGCGCTGGCGCTGGAGATGGGCGTCGCGCCCGGCGCGCTGGTCTTTTGCGCGCGCGAAGCCCTTGCCGCAACGCTTCGGGCCAGGGCGCGCACGCTTTCGCCCATGGCCGACGACGTGCTGTGGCAAAAGCCGTCCTGCCCGGTCTGCGGCGGACCGCCGGACTGCGGCATGCTCAAGGAGCAGCGCGAACCTTCGGAATTTCTCGTGGCCAAGGCGGGGCGGCTGTATCTGCACTGCGCGCTGTGCGGCCACCAGTGGCGTTTTCCCCGGCTCACGTGCGTGGCCTGCGGCGAGGGCGAGCAGGAAAAGCTCGACGTGCTGTTCCCGGCCGGCCGCGACCGCGAACGCATCCACGCCTGCCGCAGCTGCGGGCATTACCTGATCGTGCTCAACCGTGTGGAAACAAGCCGGGACACGGACCTCGACGCCGCCCCGGCGTCCCTGATCCACCTCGACGCCGCGGCCCAGGCCAGGGGTTTTACGCCCATCTGCGACACCCCCTGGAATCACCTGGACGCCGACTGAGCCAACCTTTCCCCTTTCGGGAGGTCCAGGAGGGGCCGTCGCCCCTCCTGGCCGCCGGAGGCATCTTCCCTCTTCCTTCCCCTCGGCTCCCTACCCTTCCCGCCTGCGCAGCAGGAACATGCCGTAGGTGGCCAGCAGGTTGGGAAGGAACTTCACGATCATGCCCTTTTCGTGGTGATGCGGCGTGCTGATGGCCGTCTCGCGCGCGATGACGAAGCCTTCCTTGCGGCAGAAGCGCCGGAAGTCGCGCAGGGTGATGACGCGGATGTTGGGCGTGTCGTACCACTCGTAGGGGAGCTCGCGAGAGACCGGCGCGCGGCCGCGAAAGAGCAGCTGGCCCCGGATGCGGTAGTAGGCGAAATTGGGAAAGCTCACGATGCCGCAGCGCCCTACGCGCAACATCTCGCGGATGAGCCTCGCCGGGTCGTAGACCTGCTGCAACGTCTGGGACAGGATCACGTAATCGAAGCTGCCGTCGGCGTAGTCCCGGACTTCCTCGTTGATGTCGCCGTGCAGGATGGAGAGGCCCTTCTCGATCCCGCGCGTGACCTTGCCCTCCTCGGCCTCGATGCCCGTGCCGCGCACGTCCTTGTCCACGGACAGGATGTGCAGCAGATCGCCCGAGCCGCAGCCGAGGTCGAGCACCTTGGAGCCCGGCTCGATCCAGGAGGCGATGAGCGACAGGTCATAGCGCATGGCCCGTCTCCTTGGCCGCGTCCGCGGCCGCCCGGTCGAGGAAGCTCTCGAGCATGCCCGACAGCCTGGCGTTGGGGAGCAGGAAGGCGTCGTGGCCCCATTTCGCCTCGATCTCGACGAAGCTCACGTCCAGGCCGTTTTTCTTCATGGCCTGCACCATGGCCCGCGACTGGTAGGTCGGGTAGAGCCAGTCCGAGGAGAACGAAGCCACGAGGAAGCGGCAGCGCGCCTTGGCGAAGGCCGACACGGCCGAACCGCCGCCGTGCGCGGCTTCCAGGTTGAAGTAGTCCGCGGCCTTGGTCACGTAGAGGAAGGAATTTGCGTCGAAGCGGTCCACGAACTTCTGGCCCTGGTAGCGCAGATAGGACTCCACCTGGAAGTCGGCCTCCTCGAAATTGAACGAGATCTCGCAGCGGTCCTGGAGCCTGCGGTCGAACTTCTGGCGCATGGATTCGTCGGAGAGGTAGGTGATGTGCCCGATCATGCGCGCCACGGCCAGGCCGTGGCCGGGCGTTTCGCCGTCGTAGTAGTCGCCGCATTGCCACTTGGGATCGGCCATGATCGCCTGGCGCGCCACCTCGTTGAACGCGATGGCCAGTGCCGAGTGCTTGGTGGTGGTGGCCAGCGGCACGGCGGAGCGCACCATGTCCGGGTAGCGCACGGCCCATTCGAGGACCTGCATGCCGCCCATGGAGCCGCCGATGGCGCACAGGAGCTTTGCCACGCCCAGGTGCTCCACCAGGCGTTTTTGCGCCCGCACCATGTCGCCGATGGTGATGACCGGGAAGGACAGCCCGTAAGGGCGACCCGTGGCCGGGTCCACGGACGAGGGGCCGGTCGAGCCCATGCAGCCGCCGATGACGTTGGAGCAGATGACGTAGTAGCGCTCCGTGTCGATGGGCTTGCCCGGGCCGATCATGATGTCCCACCAGCCCGGCTTGGCGTCGGCCTTGTCGTAGTAGCCGGCGGCGTGGGAGTCGCCGGTCAGGGCGTGCAGCACGAGCACGGCGTTGGACGCGGTGGCGTCAAGCGTGCCGTAGGTCTCGTAGGCCAGGGTCACGGGACCGAGCGTGCGGCCCGATTCCACGGTCAGGACGTCCGGCGGCGCGGCAAAGGTGAAAAACCGCTTTTCCACCCGGCCCACGCTCGTTCCGGTCTGCGCATGTTCCACGTATTCGCTCATGGCTGCCTCTGGTCCGTCTCCTACCAGGAAGGTGGGCAAAGCGCCAGCGAGGCGGCCTGGGCCGGACGCGCCGGGACATTTTGACTTTCTCGATCTGGCGCGGCAGGATAAGCGTATCGACGGAGGATGGTTTCTATGGACAGGCGCGAGGAAAAACGGGTGCATCCCCCGGAGGACGCCGTCCTGGAATTCGCCGTCTGGCCGGCCGGGACCGTCCCGCCGCCCCGCCTTCCCCTGGAGGCGCTGGGGCCGCCACGGGCGTGCAGCCGGTCCGGCCTGCGCCTGGAACTGGCCGACGCGGCTCCGTTGGGCCTGGGGCTGCGCCTTTGGGCCGGGCCGGAAGCGACGGCCGCCCTGGCCGAAGCCCCGGCGCTGTTCCTGTACCTCAAGCTGCGCGACTACCGTTACGACGATCCGGGCGGCGTCCTGTCCCTGTTCGTGCACGCCGCCACGGCCCATGCGGACCCCCAGGACGGCGGGGTGCGTTTCGGCCTGCGCATCACGCACCAGGGGCGCGGCTCCTCTTTCGAAAAATCCATCGAACTGCTCGACGTCAGCCGTTTCGGCGTCACGGAGCTGGCTGCCTGGGCCGATGCCGTGGACAGACGCCGCCAGCGCCGCGAGGCCGGGGCCGCCGACGGACTCGAACTCGAGACGCTGCTTGCCGAGCCGGCATTGAACGACCCGACTCCGGCAGCGGCAAAAGGAAACGGCTCATGATCGCCATTGCCGGCATAGTCGTGGTGCTTGCTTCGGTATGCCTGGGCTACGCCCTCGAAGGCGGCGCATTCGGCGTGCTCATCCAGCCCTCCGAGTGGCTGATCATCGGCGGCGCGGCCCTGGGCTCCCTGCTGATCGGCTCCACACGCAACTCCCTGCTCCTGCTCGTGCGGGGCCTGCCGCGCGTCCTGTCGCCGGCGCGCATCGGGCGCGAGGAATACCTGGAAGTCCTGGGAACGCTGTCGCGGCTGTTGTCCAAGGCCCGGCGCGAAGGACTCATGAGCATCGAGGCGGACATCGAACACCCCCAGTCGAGCCCCGCGTTCACCATGTCCCGGCGGCTTTCCCGCGACAAGGAGGCCGTGGCGTTCATCTGCGACACCTTCCGGGTCTACCTGGTCACGGGCGAGGCCCAGGAAATCGAACTGCTCATGGACATCGACATCCAGGCCATGCACCAGCAGGCGGCGAGCCCCGGGCACAACCTGGGCAAACTGGCCGAGTCGCTGCCCGGACTCGGCATCGTGGCGGCGGTGCTCGGCGTGGTCCTGACCATGGGCAAGATCACCCAGCCGCCGGAAGTGCTCGGACACAGCATCGGCGCGGCGCTGGTCGGCACCTTCCTCGGCGTGCTGCTGTGCTACGGCTTCATCGGCCCCCTGGCCACCAACCTGGAGAACCAGGCCATGGAGCGGCAGGCTTTTTTCTCCGTCATCCGGTCCGTCATCGCCGGGGCGGCGCGGGGTGCGACGCCGTACATCGCCGTGGAATACGGCCGCCGGGCCGTGCCCGAGGCCCTGCGGCCGTCGTTTACCGACCTCGAATCCATGCTGCGCGGCTAGGCGGGGCGACGCATGCTGACCGCCAAAAAAAAGCCCTCCCCGTCCCGTCCTCCGAAATTGCCCGGCTTTCCCCAAAGCCACGGCTCCAGCTGGAAAGTGGCCTACGCCGATTTCGTCACGGCCATGATGGCCTTTTTCCTGCTCATGTGGATTCTCAACATGGTGCCGCCAAGCGTCCAGAAGCAGCTGGAACAGTACTTCAAGGAACCGGACAAACCACCCCAGGGCGCGCTGTTTTCCCCGGAGAAACACGAAAAGCAGCTCACCGCGCCGCTCAACCGCGACGAGGCCATGCGCTACGCCATCGCCCTGCGCTTCAAGAAAATCATCACCGAGGATCCGTTTCTCAAGGAATCGAGCGGCGTCAGCTCCGACGATGTGGGCGTGCTGCTGCGCGTGCAGAATTCCGCGCTGTTCGCGCCCGGTTCGGCCGTGCTGACGGAAGAGGCCAAGCGTATCCTGGCCGATGCCATCGACGTGCTCAAGACCTACAACCTCGCCCTGATCATCCGGGGCCATGCCGATGCCACGGAAACGGCCAAGGGGGGCTTCGCTTCGGATTGGGAGCTGTCCGGCGCCCGGTCGGCGGCGGCGGCGGGCTACATCATCGCCAAGGGCGGCATCGACCCCGGTCGCATCCGGGCCGCCGCCTACGGGGACTCCCGGCCCCTGGTGCCGCCGCTGACGGCCGCCGACACCGCGCGTAACCGCCGTGTGGAATTCTATTTCCACCGCCCCGACGTCGTGAACAACCAGGTGCTGTACTGACGCGCCGTTCCGGGGTATGCCGCCGCCAACGGAGGACTTCGTGACTATGTCCAAGCGACCACTGGCCGCCTTTGTTGCCGGCCTTGCCTTGTTCGTTGCCGCCGCCATTCCGGCTTCGGCCGCCGACCCGCAAAAAAAACCCGAGGATTTCCGGGACGTCAAATGGGGCGCCTCGGCCGCGAGCGTGCCGGGGCTCACCCAGGCCGAACGCGACGGCGACATCGTCCATTACGAGAAGAAAGGAGAGAAGAAGGACCTCGGCGGCATGACCGTGCGCCATGTGACCTATTCCTTTTTCAAGGACAAGTTCTACCACGCCGAGATCGACTACGAGGGCGCGGGTTCCGCCGCGGCCATGCAACACAGCCTCGAAGCCAAGTACGGCCCCCCGGATACGGTGCGCGAGAAAAAGGACGCCTCCGGCCGTCCGTCCGAGGTTGCGGCCTGGAGCTGGCCCGGCTACGCCTTCATCGGCAACCGCCAGGACAAGGACGGTTCCCACGGCCGCGTATTCTACTTCTACGCGCCGCTGACCGAAGCCTCGGCCAAGGAGCAGGGCCTCGCCCCGGCTCCCGGCCAGGACAAGGCCAAGGCAGCGTCGCCTGCCGCTGCCGCGGGGCCGACCTACAAGGTAAAAAAAGGCGACAGCCTCGCGCGTATCGCCAAGCGCTACGGCGTGACCGAGGAGGCCCTGTCCGCCGCCAATCCGGGACTCACGGACAAGAACCTCAAAGCGGACGCGACCATCGCCCTGCCCCAAGGCGCGAACCAGACCCCGGACACGGCCTGGGGCAAGCCCGCGGACGTCCCGGCGGGACCGTACAGCGAATACACGGTCAAGGAAGGCGACATCCTCTCCCGCGTGGCCAACGGCCACGGCGCGCGCACCCGCGACGTCATCGCCGCCAATCCCGGCATCGATCCCGACAACCTGAAGCCCGGCACGGTGCTCAAGATCCCGACCCAGGCGAAGCCGCAGCAGGAACAGGCGCCCGACGCGGCGCAATGACGGGGAGACGGTGGGAGGAAAGAGAAACGCCTCCGGCGGCCAGGAGGGACTGGGTCCCTCCTGGACCTCCCCAACGGGGGCAACTGCGGTGCAGGAAATGACGGCATGGAACGCACCGCCTTACAGGCATATTCGAAGGCGGTCGCCGCCTGCGAAAGACGCAGCCTATCCGTTCGCTTCAAACGATTTGTCCTATCGATTGGCCAGCATAATTACGGCGTGGTAAGGGAATAGGGTCGCGGGCAAGAGCCCAGGGCGACGCCCGACCATGCACCGACTCCGCAGCCTGCTCGATTCCCGCTGGTCCTACCGGGCCGTGCGCGCCGCCCTGGCCGTCGCCTTCATCGCGGCGGGCGCGCTCAAGCTCGCCGACGTGCGCGCCTTCGCCCTGACCATCAAGGCTTTCGCCATCCTGCCCACGGACGTCGTCTCCCCCGTGGCCGTGGCCCTGCCCGTGCTCGAAATCGCGGGCGGGCTCCTGCTCTTGTGCGACGCACCCGGCGGTCTCGCCGTCATCGGCGGGCTGCTGCTGCTTTTCATCGGCGTCGTCGTCAATGCCATCCGCCAGGGCCTGAACATCGACTGCGGCTGCTATGGCCCGGAAGACCCCGAGGGCCAAGTCTATCACGGCCTGTGGCCCACGTTGCGGCGCGACCTGGCCATGCTCGCCGGCGTGGCCTACTGCGCGGCCTGGAGACGCCTCCGCGGAGGCGGCCGCAAAACCTCAAACCCCGGCAAGGAGCACGCATGCGCACCGTCAAACTGATCCCCACCCTGGTCGTCCTCGCGGTTTTCTGCCTGGCCCAAACGGCCCTGGCCGACAAGTTCGAGGACGAGACCGCCAAGGAAAAGGAAGCCGTCAAGCTCGTGCGCGACACGCAAAAGGGCGGCTACGGCCTGGTCTCCACCGAAGAGCTCAAGACGTGGCTCGACTCCGGCAAGAAGATGGTCATCGTGGACACCATGCCCTACGAGGACAGCTACAAGAAGGAGCACATCCCCGGCGCGGTCAACTTCGTCTTCCCCATCCCGGACATGGAGAAATGGGACGCCAAGGAAACAGGCGGCAAGACCGAGGCGGACTACGCCCAGCTGCTCGGCCCCGACAAGGACGCGACCATCGTGGTCTACTGCGGCTTCGTCAAATGCACGCGCAGCCACAACGGCGCGATCTGGGCCAAAAAGCTTGGCTACAAGAACGTGCTGCGCTACCCTGGCGGCATCTTCGCCTGGAAGGGCGCCGGCTACCCCGTGGAAGCGGCGAAGTAAACGAGAACGAACGCCTCCGGCGTCCAGGAGGGGGCTCCCCCTCCTGGACCTCCCGATTCCGGGGAAACCGCTGGTTCGTTGCGAGTCATACGCATGTTGCTGTTTGATTTCTTCCGTCGCAATCCCCTGCCGCGAATGCCCGCGCCCCAGACCAAGCCGCTCGCACCCCGATCGGACCGCCCGGCCCGCGAGGAGGCCCTGGCGCAGGCCGTCGGCGAAAAAGCCTCCGCCCTTTTTTCCCACCGCAAGCTGCTGTGCGCAGAGGCCATCCTCGTCGCGGTCAACGAATGCTTCGGCTCGCCCGTGAGCGAAGAGCAAGCGGTGGGACTCGCGGCCGGCCTGACGGCCGGGCTCGGCGACCGCGGCTGCCTGTGCGGGGCCATCGCCGGGGCCTGCCTGGCCGTGGGGGCGCTTTGCGCCAAGGGCGGCCACGCCGCCACGCGCGCGGCCGTGCGCCGCGAATCCGCCGCCATCCACGAGGCGTTCACGCGACGCCACAAATCCGCCTGCTGCCGGGTGCTCACCAAGCCGGTCAAGGACGACAAGGCGGCCCACAGCGCCCAGTGCGCCGCGCTTACGGGCTACGGCGCGCAGCTCGCCGTGCGCGCCATCCTGCGCCTGCGCCCGGAACTGCTCGACTGCCCGGAAGCGGACCTCGGCGGCCAGGGCCGCCTGTGCGGCCGCATCAAGTGGCTGCTGTCCTTTTTCTGCCGCTAGACGCTGCGCAACCTATGCAGGGGGAAGCCTCCGGCGGCCAGGAGGGGATGATCCCCTCCTGGACCTCCCCGACGGGGGAATGTCCCCCTGGGGGCGAAATAACGTAGGAGCTTGCCGGGGGTCCCGTGCTGCGTTCATTCCGGCACGCATCCCGGTGGGCCCCTTGCACCGGCCTCCCGGCGGCGGTATTGCCGGCCGCAAGGAGTTTCCCGCCATGCATCGTTTCGTCCGCCTTTCCCTGTTCCTGTTTTGCTGTCTGCTGTGGGCCGCGAATTCCCCGGCCCAACCCCTCTCCCCCGAAGCCCGGCGCGACTTGTCCGTCCTGGCCACCGTCTATCCCGGCGTGCTGCGCGCCATCGAGGTCGGGCCGGGCGGGCGCGTGACGGTCGTGCTCGCCGACGGCGCGCGTCTGCCCTACGACGACGGCAAGACCCGTACCCCCGAAACATCGGTGGACGATCCCGACCTCAAGACCATGCTCGCCCAGCCCTACCCCCTGGGCCCGGTCACGGCCGAGCCGCCGCTGTGGTTCTCGCCCGGCCGCCAGCGCGTGCAGGAGTTCTTCTTCGCCCTCTACGGCCACGACCAGGCCGCCGTGCGCGCGTCCCTGAAACCGGTGCGCTTTTTCAACCAGTCCATCCCCTTCAACTCCCGCCAGGGCGCGGCAGACGCCTTTTCGCGCGTGGCCGCGCGCCTCGAGACGCTCGCCGCCGCCGATCCCGGCGTCCGCAAGTTCCTGCTCCCTGCCTCGGGCGGCATGGTCTGGCGCGTGATCGCGGGTACGGACCGGCTCTCGGCCCACAGCTTCGCCGCGGCCGTGGACGTGAGCCCCCGGGGCAACCCCTACTGGCGCAACCTGCCGCGCGGCAAAAACATGCTCGCCGTGCGCCGGGCCTTTCCCCCGGCCGTGGTCGCGGCCTTCGAGGCCGAAGGCTTCATCTGGGGCGGCAAGTGGGCGGAGTTCGACCTCATGCATTTCGAGTACCGGCCGGAACTGATCCTGCTGGCGCGGCTGGCGCGGGGCGAAACGCCGCCGCTGGCGTCCATCGACGGGTTGCTGCGGCCGGCGCGCTGAGCGTAATTCCGCGCACCAGTGACAGGCCGTCATCGGGTCGCCGGCCTGCCACTGGTGCGACATGCTGCATACTTTTTCTTAATTCATATCCTCTACTTCTCCCCGCGCACCACCCTCGTAACACCCTTGAATCACGTGAAAATTTTGGCAAACCCCATTGACGTCGCGTGCAAGGCGTGATTTACTGCGACAGGGAACACGAAATCCGGCTGGCAGATTTTTGATCGCCTGCACCGGGTCGGCAGGCATACCGTCGGCGGACCCGGTGCGCGTTTACGAGGGATGGAGGCGACAGGCCCGATGCGTCATGGCGGCGGGCATGTCCTTTTTGAAAACAAAGGAGGACGTTTATGAACTTTTCCGTGGGTCTTGGCAGGGATGATGCGGAAAAACGGCTCGAGCAGAACGGCGTCTCCCGCCGCGACTTCATGAAATTCTGCGCCACGGTTGCGGCGGCCATGGGCATGGGCCCGGCGTTCGCCCCCAAAGTGGCCCAGGCGCTGACGGCCAAACGCCGCCCCTCCGTCGTGTGGCTGCACAACGCCGAATGCACCGGCTGCACCGAAGCGGCGATCCGGACCATCAAGCCCTACATCGACGCGCTCATCCTCGACACCATTTCCCTGGACTACCAGGAAACCATCATGGCCGCGGCCGGCGAAGCCGCCGAGGACGCCCTGCACAAGGCCGTGGAATCCCCGGACGGATTCTACCTGGTGATCGAGGGCGGCCTGCCCACCATCGACGGCGGCCAGTGGGGCATGGTTTCCGGGCACCCGATGCTCGAGACCACCAAAAAGATCGCCCCCAAGGCCAAGGGCATCATCTGCATCGGCACCTGCTCCGCTTTCGGCGGCGTACAGAAGGCCAAGCCGAACCCCAGCCAGGCCAAGGGCGTTACCGAAGCCCTGGGCGCCAAGACCATCAACATCGCCGGCTGCCCGCCCAACCCCATCAATTTCGTCGGCGCCGTGGTCCACGTCCTCGAAAAGGGCATCCCCGAACTCGACGACAACGGCCGGCCGAAAATCTTCTACGGCGAGCTCGTTCACGACAACTGCCCGCGGCTCAAGCATTTCGAGGCTTCCGAATTCGCTCCCTCCTTCGACTCCGAAGAGGCCAAGAAGGGCTTCTGCCTTTACGAACTCGGCTGCAAGGGTCCCGTGACCTACAACAACTGTCCGAAAGTGCTGTTTAACCAGGTGAACTGGCCCGTCCAGGCCGGCCATCCCTGCATTGGCTGCAGCGAGCCGGATTTCTGGGACACCATGACCCCCTTCTACGAGCAGGGCTAAAAAACCCCGCTTCGTAACGGCCAGTACCCGGAACCTTTCAAACAGCAGCGAACGCTTCGTGACGGAGGAAGCACATGGCTGAGAGCAAACCCACGCCGCAATCCACCTTCACCGGACCCATCGTGGTCGACCCCATTACCCGGATCGAAGGTCACCTGCGGATCATGGTCGAAGTCGAAAACGGCAAGGTCAAGGACGCCTGGAGCTCTTCCCAGCTCTTCCGCGGCCTGGAAATCATCCTCAAGGGCCGCGATCCCCGCGACGCCCAGCACTTCACCCAGCGCGCCTGCGGCGTGTGCACGTACGTCCACGCCCTGGCCTCCACCCGCTGCGTGGACGACGCCGTCAAGGTCAATATCCCGGCCAACGCGCGCATGATGCGCAACCTGGTCATGGCCTCCCAGTACCTGCATGACCACATCGTCCACTTCTACCACCTGCACGCTCTCGACTGGGTGGATGTGACCAACGCCCTCAAGGCCGATCCGCAGAAAGCCGCCAAGCTGGCCGCGTCCGTGGCCCCGGCCCGCCCCGGCAACTCCGCCGAGTCCCTCAAGGCCGTCCAGGACAAGCTCAAAGCCTTCGTCGAGTCCGGACAGCTCGGCATCTTCACCAACGCCTACTTCCTCGGCGGCCACAAGGCCTACTACCTGCCGCCCGAGCTCGACCTCATCGCCACGGCCCACTACCTGGAAGCCCTGCACCTCCAGGTCAAGGCCGCCAGCGCCATGGCCATCCTCGGCGGCAAGAACCCCCACACCCAGTTCACGGTCGTGGGCGGCTGCTCCAACTACCAGGCCCTGACCAAGGATCCCCTGGCCAACTACCTGGCGCTCACCAAGGAAGTCTGCCAGTTCGTCAACGACGTCTACATCCCGGACCTGCTGGCCGTGGCCGGCTTCTACAAGGACTGGGGCGGCATCGGCGGCACCACCAACTACATGGCTTTCGGCGAATTCGCCGCGGACGAGAGCTCGCCCGAAAAGCACATGGAGACTTCCTACTTCCCGTCCGGCGTCATCATGGGCCGCGACCTGGGCAAGGTGGACAAGGTGGACCTCGGCGCCATCTACGAAGACGTCAAGTACTCCTGGTACGCCCCCGGCGGCGACGGCAAGCACCCCTATGACGGCGTCACCGATCCCAAGTACACCAAGCTCGACGACAAGGACCACTACTCCTGGATGAAGGCCCCCCGCTACCAGGGCAAGGCCATGGAAGTCGGTCCCCTGGCCCGCACGTTCATCGCCTACGCCAAGGGACAGCCGGACTTCAAGAAGGTCGTGGACATGGTCCTCGGCAAGCTGTCCGTGCCGGCCACGGCCCTGCACTCCACGCTCGGCCGCACCGCCGCCCGCGGCATCGAGACCGCCATCGTCGCCGCCAACATGGAGAAGTGGATCAAGGAAATGGCCGACAGCGGCGCCAAGGACAACACCCTGTGCGCCAAGTGGGAGATGCCCGAAGAGTCCAAGGGCGTCGGCCTCGCGGACGCCCCTCGCGGCGCGCTGTCCCACTGGATCCGCATCAAGGGCAAAAAGATCGACAACTTCCAGCTCGTCGTGCCCTCGACCTGGAACCTCGGCCCCCGCGGCGCCCAGGGCGACAAGAGCCCGGTCGAAGAGGCGCTGATCGGCACGCCGATCGCCGATCCCAAGCGTCCGGTCGAGATTCTGCGCACGGTCCACGCGTTCGACCCCTGCATCGCCTGCGGCGTGCACGTCATCGAGCCCGAGACCAACGAGATCCTCAAGTTCCGGGTTGTCTAAACCCGGTCCCGTCGCGTATTCGGAGAACCCGGCTTCGGCCGGGTTCTCCATTTTCAGGGAGGTTTCATGCCCGATTCCCCGCAAAAAATCCTCATCCTCGGCGTCGGCAACATCCTCTACACCGACGAGGGCGTCGGCGTGCGCGCCGTGGAACAGTTGCTCGCCACCTACGATTTTTCCGACAACGTCACGCTCATGGACGGCGGCAACCTGGGCATGCGCCTCATGGAGCCGCTCATGGCCTGTGACTACTGCATCGTGCTCGATGCGGTGCTCGGCGGCGACGCGCCGGGCACGGTCTACCGCCTCACGGGCGAGGACCTGCGCAAGTCCCTGGCGTTCAAGGACTCCATGCACCAGTCCGACCTCGTGGACACGCTCATCTACTGCGAACTGGTCGGCAAACGGCCCGACACCGTGGTCATCGGCATGGAACCCTTCGATTTCAAGAACATGGCCGTGGAGCTTTCCCCTGACGTGGCCGCGCGCGTGCCGCACATGCTCGAGGTGGCGCTCGCCGAGCTCGCCGCCGCCGGCGGCACGGCCACGCCCAAATAAATGTTGGGAAGAAGAGAGAGAAGAGGGAACGCCTCCGGCGGCCAGGAGGGGCGACGGCCCTCCTGGACCTCCCGAAAGGGGTAAACGGCGCGTCCTTACCCCCTTGCCAATGACGCGCAACGGGCATACCAGGAGATTGCCTCGCCGAGCCGTCGTATGACGGCGCAGGGGAAAACCTCCCGCCATGCCTTTGCTCACGCCCGAACCGAAACGCCGCGACTGGATTCCGGTCATCCTGCTCGCGGTCGCCGTCTTCGTCTTCAACACCACGGAATTCGCGCCCATCGCGCTACTTAGCGACATCGCCGCGGACTTCGGGATCACCACGTCCCGGGCCGGGCTGCTCGTCACCCTCTACGCCTGGCTTGTCGCCCTGCTCTCCCTGCCGCTGATGCTCCTTTGCGCGAACATGGAGCGGCGCAGGCTGCTGCGAAACGTCTTTCTCGTCTTCATCGCCAGCCACGTCCTGTCGGGCGTAGCCGGCAACTTCCCGGTGCTCATGCTCTCCCGTGCCGGGGTCGTCTGCGCCCACGCCGTGTTCTGGGCCATCACGCCGCCGCTGGCCCTTCGCATCGCGCCGACCGGCTACGGCGCGCGGGCGCTCGGCATCCTCTCCGCCGGCTCGGCCCTGGCTATGATTCTCGGCTTGCCGCTCGGGCGTGTCATCGGGCTTGCCCTGGGCTGGCGCGCGACGTTTCTGTGCATCGGCGGCCTCGCCCTCGTGGTCATGGCGGCGCTGCTGCGCCTGCTGCCGACGCTGCCCAGCCGCCACGCCGGCAATCTGCGCAGCGTGCCGGTCCTGCTGCGGCGGCCGGCGCTTACCGGCCTCTACATCCTGACCGCCCTGCTCGTGACCGGCCACTTCACGGCCTACACCTACATCGAACCGTTCCTCATCGAGGTGGCCAGGGGCAGCGAGAATTTCGCCACCATGACCCTGCTCCTGTTCGGCCTTGCCGGCATCCTCGGCTGCGTCGTCTTCGCCAAGGGCAACGACCGGCATCCGACCGCCATGTACCTTGCGCCCGTCGCCGTGACCGCCGCGTGCCTGCTGCTGCTCCTGCCCGCCGCCGCTTCGCCCGCTTCGCTCCTTGGCGTGTGCATGCCCTGGGGCATGGCCATGGCGGCCTTCAACCTCGTGTTGCAGTACCGGGTGGTTCAGGCAGCGCCCGACGCCACGGACATCGCCATGGCCATGCATTCCGGCATCTACAATATCGGCATCGGCACGGGCGCGTTTCTCGGCGGGCTGGCGGCCGACGACCTCGGCCTGCCCTTCGTCGGCGTCGTTGCTGGCGTCATCGCCGCAGCCGCCAGCCTGTGGAGCGTGGCCTGCCTCAAACGATTCTAGTCAGGGGGGAGCGCCTCCGGCGGCCAAAGGGCTGCGCCCTCTGGACTCCCATTCCGGTTTTTGTCGCATCGACCGACTCCCGGAAGGGCCTCTCTCCCTTGGGCGCAAAACAAAAACGGCGGCCGGGAGCTTCCACTCCCGACCGCCGCAAGCGTCTTTCTTTTCCAGCAATAAGTTACAGGGCATTAGCCGTATGGCTCACAGCCAACACAGCCCCTTCACGGGAGTCCAGAGGGCGCAGCCCTTTGGCCGCCGGAGGCTTCTCCCTACCTCCATCTCCCACTCGCCCCACTACATATTCGGCCGGGCGCGGACGGTGCGCACGGCTTCGCGCAGCATGAGGCGGACCGTCTCGTCGGTCACGGGCTCGTCCATGATCAGGGTCACGGCCTGGACGTAACGCGCCGGGAGCATGTTGAGCGTGAGCGCGTAGATGTCTTCGATGTCCGTCCGGTTGTAACGGTAGTCCGGAAACTCGGCCAGCACCTCGGGGATGAGGTTGATGACCCGCTCCTCGTTCCTGTTGCGGATGGAATGAAAATCCAGCCCAAGCGCGACGTAATCCATGCCCCCTCCGCCCGACCGGTTTTGTCTCGATACTACCTTGGCGCGGAGATTTTGCAACTCAATTTGCCCGGCACGCGGCCGAGGTGCCACTTCCAGGCCGTGTCCACGATGGCCTCGATATCCATATAGCGCGGCGACCAGCCGAGCTCCCGGATGATCGCGCCGGAATCGGCGTAAAGTCCCGGCGAATCCCCGGCGCGGCGCGGTCCTTCGACCACGGGCACGGGTTTGCCCGAAACCTTCTCCACGGCCCGGATGACTTCGCGCACGGAATTGCCCGTGCCGGTGCCGAGGTTGTAGACCGCGCTCTTGCCGCCCGCCAGCAGTCGGCGCAGGGCCAGGATGTGGGCGTCGGCCAGGTCCGTGACGTGAATGTAGTCGCGCACGGCCGTGCCGTCCGGGGTCGGGTAATCGGTGCCGAAGATCTGCACCTGGGGAATGCGGCCAAGTCCCGCGGCGACGACCAGGGGGATGAGGTGCGTCTCGGGATCGTGGTCCTCGCCGATCTCCCCGTCCGGGTCCGCGCCGGCGGCGTTGAAGTAGCGCAGCGCCGTGTAGGTCATGCCATAGGCCGCGTCGAAATCCTTGAGCATCTGCTCAATCATGAGCTTGCTCGTGCCGTAGGGGCTCATGGGGCGCGTGGGATGGTCCTCGGTCAGGGGAACGCGCTCGGGCGCGCCGTACGTGGCGCAGGTGCTGGAGAAGACGATGTGGCGGCAGCCGGCCTTGCGCATGGCCGAAAGCAGCGACAGGGAGCCGGCCACGTTGTTGCGATAGTATTTCTCGGGATCGGTGACGGATTCGCCCACGTAGGCGAAGGCGGCGAAATGGAGCACGGCCGCGGGCTTGTATTCGGCGAAGACCTCGTCGAGCTCGCCGCGGTGGAGGATGTCGCCGCGCACGAGCGGCCCCCATTTGACGGCCCAGTCGTGGCCGTACACCATGTTGTCGAAGGTGATCGGGGTAAAACCCGCCGCTTTGAGTGCCTTGCAGGTATGGGAGCCGATGTAGCCCGCGCCGCCGGTGACGAGGATGTTGGTTGCCATGGAGCGTTCTTCCTTGAAGGGTTGTTACTTGTCGGCGAGGACCGCCGCCACGGGCGCGGCCCCGGTTTTCGAAGCGCCGCCTTTCCCGCCCGGCGCGCCAAGCGTCATGGTCATGCCGCGATAGAACGTGATGGCCTCGACGCGCAAGGCCAGCTTCTGGCCGGCAGTCAGCTTTTCCACGCCGAGCAGTCGTGCCGGCAGCGCCAGTTCCAGGGCGATGTGCGGCAACGGCTTGTCGAGCACCTGCATGACGCCCTGTGTCTCCAGGGCGGCGAGGCTGCCGTCGGCGGCCACGGCGTAGAGCCGGGGCGCCAGCTCGAAGCGGCCCGGGTACTTGGAGTGGGGGCGCGGCACCAGGCACAGGGCGAAGTGCTTCATGCCCGCGCCGGCGTCCACGTCGAGATTGATGCGGTAGCTCTCCGAGGGCGGGAAATCGCCGTCGTGGGCCAGCAGGTACAGGTCGGCGTAGTTTTGGGCCAGGTTGAAGAGGTTGAGGCTCTCCGGGCTCCAGGACATGTGCACGTCGCCAAAGGGCACGTGGGGCGCGGGCACGGTGAACCAGGGCAGGCGCGTGCCGGCCTTGTCCGGCCAGTCGGCCAGCGAATCGTCGCCCACGACCACAGGCGCTTTCGCCCGCGCGATGGGGATGACCGCCGGCATGGGCGGAGCCTTCCGGCCGCCGCTTGCGGCGTGCAGGGCCGGGACGTCGCGGTTGGCGGCGGCAAGGGCCGTCACGAGTCCTTCGTAGGGCACGTTGCGGATGTCCACGAGGCCCATGTTGAAGTTCTCGCCGTCGCCGCGCCCACCCGAGGGCTCGTCGTAGTACTGGAACCAATGGATGCCGGCGATGTTCGGGAAGGCGGCGAAATTGCGCACCGCGGCCGCAGCCCCGGCCGCGCGTTCGGCCTGCGTGCGCACGTGCATCAGGTGGCCGTTGTTGACGTTGCCCGAACGGTTCTCGTTGGCGGCGAAGAAGAATTCCGAAATGAGCACCGGCGTGTCCGTGAGCCTGGCCAGGCCTTCGAAATAGTACGGGGCCACCCAGCCGTCGGGGGTGTCCACGTTGTAGTTGGTGGAAAGGACGTCGAGGTGGCCGCGCGAGGCCAGCACCGCGTCCTGGTTGTAGTAAAGCGGCAGACGGTCGCCCATGACGAGGCGGTCGGGATCGGCGGCCTTGAGCGCCTTGTAGACCAGCTCGTAGTACCGGCCGGCGCACAGGGCGGTGAAGCGTTCGATGAGCGCGATGCCATGCCCGCCCGGGCGCAGGTGCAGTTCCGCGCGGCCCTTCTTGAGGTCCTCGAAACCGCTTACGTCCTTGCCGGGCACGAAATCGACCAGCAGCCTGCGCCAGTCGCCCTTGTAGTGATCGTAGATCATGCGCCACAGCACCCGCTTGGTGTACACGGCCCACTCGTTGCCGAGATACCAGCGGAAAAGCGGCGCGTTCCACCAGCCGACCTCGTTGTCCGTGAAGTAGCCGATGACCGCGGGGTTGTCCTTGTAGGGAGCGGTGATCTCTTTGGCTTTGGCCGTGGCAATGGCCTGGGCGTCCGGGGCGAAGGGGTCGAACCAGTGCAGGCGGCTCAGGCGCCCGAGGTCGATCTCCGGCACCAGCGGCAACGTCATGGCCGTGGTCGGATCGGACCAGCCGCCACGGGTGTTGAAACCCCAGGCGTAGAGGCGCTGTTGCGTGTCGGCGGCCCAGGCGGCGAGATCGGGATAGGAATCCTCCCAATAGTAGCCATGCCCCCTGTAGTGCTTGTCGCCGCCGTTGACGGTGTCCGCGCCGATGGAAAAAAAGGGTATCCCGCCGCCCGGCATGGTCAGCCACCACGCGCCGTCCCGGCGCGCCGTGCCGAAGCCGCCGGCCAGGGCCGCGACGCCCAAAAGCGCGAGCCAGAGCGCGACCGCAGCCGGGATGAGCCACGGCGCGCGGCCGCGACGGCGGCCCGCCGCCGTCCTGCCTGAAAACGAAAAAACCTTTGCCGCCATCCAGTGGAACATGTGCTTCATGAGGGGATGTCGCGTAAGCGGCTTCGTGCGTTAGCGCAGGGCGTCGGCCAGGAGCCTCGCCAGCACCTTGTCGGAATCGAAATAACGCGCGGCAAAGGCCTTGGCCGCCTTGGCATGGCGCGGCCAATCGGCGCGCACGGCCTCGATGCCGGCCAGGGCCCCGGCTTCGTCGTCGAAAGCGACGACGCCCTCGCCCACCTCCATGAAGCGCGAATAGCCCGTGTCCTGGACCACGGCCGGCCGGCCGGAAGCCAGGTAGCAGGCCGTGCGGCAGGAGAACCAGCCCGAACGCGTGGCCACGTAGGCGTTTTTGGCGGTGGAAAATTCCGCGAAGCTGTCCCATATGTAGTCCCGGTAGACCCAGGGCGTCTGGGACATGGAAAAGCCGTCGCGCAACTTCCAGCCCTTTTCCTCGAGCAGCTCGCGGGGCGGCCGGCCGCCGCCGAGCGCCAGTTCCAGGGGCGCGGACGTCTTTTGCGGCAGGTCGAGCATCTTCTCGAATTCCATGTTCTTGCCGCCGTACTGCACGCCGCCGACAAGGGGCCCCTTCTGGGTCGGCTGCCAGGAGAGCACGGTGGTGAAGGCGTCGCGCGCGGGCGTCTCCGGCGCGCCGGCCCAACTATCCAGCACGATGGGCTGGCGCGTGGGAATCCAGTCCACGATGCCCTTGGGCACGGTGCAGAAGTCCTCATTGATGTTTTCCCCGAAAGAGAAAAACACGTCGTGGCGGCGCATGTTCTCGATGTTGCGCTTCTCCTCGTCCGTGGCCGTGCCATCCAGGAACTGGGGAAAGCTCGACTGCGTGTAGAGGGGATCGGAATCGATGAGCACCTTGACGGGAATTTTCGCGTAGGCCTCGCGCAACTGGCAGGTCGTCGAAATGTTGAAGAAGACGTCGGCGCGCTTGACCACCGCGGCGAGGTCCTCGGCGGACATGCCCCAATGGCGGTCGTCGGGGCCGATGACGCAGAAGCGCTTGGCGAGCCCGGGGTCCAGGGCGGCGACGTAATCGCCCAGGTACTTCGTGTGGTAGGTCAGGTCGTCGACGAAGGTGACATTGAAGGGATCGTAGGCCCAGCCTCCGGTGTCCTCGAGGTAGTAGACGTCGTGGCCCAGGCGGTAGAAGCCGTGCAGGTACTGGATGTAGTCCCAGGCCACCCCGCCCAGCGGATACGTGGCGGCCAACCCCGAAACGATGATCGTACGCTTTTGCATCGTGGTCGCATCCTTGTGTGAAAACCGGGGGAGGGAACCCCTTTTTGAAAAAAGGGGTTCCCGCCCCCCGGACCCCCCCCGTCCCCAAAAAATTCAAAGGGGGGCATTGTCATTACCGCGTTGCGGCCTCTTCATAATCCAGCATCCGGCGGCCAACCCCCGCCAAAAGTTTTGGGAAGGGTCCAGGGGAACCTTTTTTCAAAAAGGTTCCCCTGGCCGCCGGAGGCATCTTCTCTCTATTTCTTCGCCTCGAAAAACAGCTCCTCGCGTTCGCGGATGTCGGCCGCGCCGATGAAGCGGTAGTATTCCTCGAAATCGACCATGGTGTCCGGGCCGGCGAAACCGGCGCTCGTGCCATGGGCTTTAAGGTGTCCGGCCCAGCCCCGCAAGGCCCGCACGGCGGTAAAGACCGAGGCGCACGGGTAGGCCGCGACGGCGTAGCCCAGTTCCTGGAGTTCGGCGGCGGACAGGAACGGCGTGCGCCCGCCCTCTATCATGTTGGCCATGCTCGGCACGGGCACCGCGGCATTGACCCGGCGCATGTCCTCGAC
>JAEWPX010000066.1 GCA_023399375.1 Pseudomonadota bacterium
CCGCCAGGCCAGCCGCCGGGGATGCAGGGGCACGGGCACGATGCCGCCCGGGCCGGCGGGGTCCATGGCCCCCTCCCCGGTCCGGGCCACGGCGCGGCGGTAGGCGTCGCGGGCAAGCCCGGCCAGAACCCGGCCCTGGCCCAGGCGGCCGTGGAACTTGAACCCGAGGATCAGGTCGCGCAGCAGGCCGTCGTAGGGGCCATGGAAGGCGAAGCCCTCCCAGGGGCGGCCCGACAGGCGGCAGGCGTTGCACAGAAACGGCGGCGCGTCCGGGTCGGCGGCAAGCTCGCCGCAGCGCGGGCAATACCCGCCCAGGCGCGGGCGCAGCAGTTCGGCACAGTCCGGGCACACCGGACCGCACGCGCCCGGAGGCAGCAGCCCGGAACAGGCCTGGCAGCGGTCGCATAGGGCAAGAAGCGCCCGGCAAAAGCGCCGAGCCCACCCGCCAAGTGTCCCCTCAGCCGCCATAGACCGCCCCCATCCCCCCTTTCGGGAGGTCCAGGAGGGGCCGCCGCCCCTCCTGGCCGCCGGAGGCATCCTTCCCAAGCATTTTACCCCCTCATCTGACCATACGCCGCCCGGGCGGCATCGCGCCCGAGCGCGGCCACGTCCGCCAGGGCCGCGGCGTCGGCGGCGAGGTCGCCCGGGGCGTCCATGCCGCGCAGCAGGCACGGTGCGGCGAGCTCCCGGGACAGGGGCCAGAGGAAATACTTGAGCGTGAGCAACGCCCCGTCGAAGAGCTTTTCCCCGCGCTGACGCCCGGCCACGAGCAGGACATGGGCCGGCAGGGCCGCCGGCGCGGCGGCGCGGGGCGCGGCGGCCAGACGCGCGGCGTAGCGGCGCTGGGCGCGGTCGATGAAGGCTTTGAACAGCGCCGGCACGTGGTAGAAGTAGATGGGCGCGGCAAAGGCCACGACCGGCGCGGCCTCGATCAGATCGAAAAGCGCCTCGGCCGCGTCGCCGTCCCTGTCCAGGGGACAGCGGTTGCCGGGGCCGGCGCAGGCCCCGCAGCCCCGGCAGGGTTCGAGGCGCTGCTCGCGCAGCTTGACCACGCGCACGGGCGCGCCCGCCGAGGCCAGGGCTTCGGCGAAGGCGAGGCCGGCCGTGTCCGAATTGCCGCCGGCCCGGGGACCGCACAAAAAAACGGCGGCCTCCCCTGCCGGCGTCACCGGGCGAACTCCGAGAAAAACGGGTTGTGACGCATCTCGCCGCCCACGGTCGTGGCCGGACCGTGGCCGCTGTAGACCACCGTGTCCGGGGGCAGGGTGAAAATGGACTCGCGCACGGAGGCGATGAGCGCGTCGTAATCGCCGCCCTCGAAGTCCGTGCGGCCGATGGAGCGGTAGAAGAGCAGGTCGCCGACGAAGACCACGCCGGCCTTGGGGAAATAGAACGAAAGGCTGCCCGGCGAATGGCCGGGCGTGGTCAGGACGCGGCAGGGCTGCCCCAGAAGGACCAGTTCCCCCGGCCCGAGCGGCTCCCACTCGAAGGGCGGCACGAGCGGCAGGCCCATGAGCCCGCCCTTGCCCAGCTCCGTGTCCAGAAGGGGCGCGTCCGCCGCCCCGGCGAAGACCGTCGCGCCGCAGGTCCGGGCCAGTTCGCCGACGCCGTAAAGATGGTCGCAGTGCAGATGCGTGACGAGCACCGCTTCCAGGGAACAGCCTTTTTCCTTGAGAAAACGTGCAACCGCCTCGGGCGGTCCGCCGACATCCACGGCAATGGCCGCATTGCCGGCCGTGGCCACATAGCAATTGGTCTCCAGGGGACCAAGCGGAAACGTCCTGATGTCCATGGATCACCTCCCGTACGCATCGTCCCGGCCCGTCCCGGCCGCGCCCGTGCTTTGCCGTCTTGCCGATTTCCGGGAGACACCCGGGCAAGGGCATGCCGCAACAGGGGTGCCGCGTCCCCTGCCCCGCTGTCAAGCCCCGGCCCCGGCCGCTTCCCGGCGCGCTTGTTTTCCCGGCGCGACGACGGTAGAGCAAGGCCCCATGCAGCCATCATCCGCGCCAGCCGCCGCTGCGGGCTCCCCGCTCGCCCAAAGCGACCTCATCGCCTGCGAACAGTTCCTGCGGGATGTTTTTTCCCGGTTCCTCACCTTTAAGACGCACAGCCTCTATTTTCCCCGCGCCGGCGACGACCCCACGGCCGAGGGCTTCGGCCCGGATTTTTCCCTGGCGGCGCATCTTTCCGCCGAGCGCAAGGTGCTCATTCCGCTTTGCGCCGACGGCCGCCTGCTCGGGGTGTTCATCGCCCGTGGGGCGAGCCTCGGCGCGCCGCGCACCCTGCTTCCCCTTTTGCCGCGCATCGCGGCCATGGCGCTTCGCGAAGCGAGCCTGGCCAAGGCGTTGGCCACGGACGCGCTCACGGGCCTGGCCACGGGCGAGACGCTTCTTACTAACATGGCCGGCGAAATCGAACGCGTCCAGGAGCGCATCCTGCCGGGCTCGGGCGGGCTCGCCGATCCCGGGCTTTCCGGGCCGCGCGGCGGTTTCGGGCTGGTCGCGCTGGACCTCGACTTCTTCAGCCGGGTGGCCGCGCAGCACGGCTTTCTCGCGGCCGAGTCGACTCTTGCCGCCGTGGGCAGGCTCTTTGCGCGCCTGTGCCCGCAACAGGGGCTGGCGGCGCGGCTGCACGACGACCTGTTCGGCTTCTTCCTGCCCGGGGCCTCGGCCGCGCGTTGCCGGGAAACGGCCGAAACCTTCGTGCGCGAGCTGTCCCGCCTCACCTTTCCCGTGCCGGCCACGGGCGAATCCTTCAGCCTCACGGCCAGCGCCGGCGCGGCGGCCTATCCGCAGGACATGCGCGGCGGCCAGTTCGCGGCCCCGCCCGCCGAACAGGCGCGGGTGCTGTGGCGCAAGGCGAAAAAAGCCCTGGCCGTGGCCAAGGACCTCGGCCGCGACCAGGCCATGGCCTGGAGCCGCATCCTGGCCGAGGGCGGGGTGGTGCTCGAAACGCTGCCCCTGTCGCGCCTGGCGGTGAGCCTCGGGCGCTTCGCCGAGGCCGAGGCCGGGCAACGCTTCCTGGTCTGGTCGCCGAAAAACGAACGCCCGCGCGACATCCGCAAATCCGACGGCGAACGCGTGTCCGGCCGCTCGCCCACGACCATCAAGGGCGAGGTCGCGCTGCTGGAGGTGGGCGAAGACATGGCCTTCGCCGAGGTGCTCCAGCTCGCCGACCCGGATATGCCCCTGGAACCCGGCGACCGGCTGCTGCTCGCCCCCGAAGCCGGCGACGCGACCGCCGCCGTCCCGGCGTGCGAC
This sequence comes from Pseudomonadota bacterium, assembly GCA_023399375.1. Lineage (GTDB taxonomy): Bacteria > Desulfobacterota > Desulfovibrionia > Desulfovibrionales > Desulfovibrionaceae > Solidesulfovibrio. The sequence continues at coordinate 3,264 of JAEWPX010000066.1, forward strand.
GCCTCGCCCCGGCGCGACAAGGTCACGGGGCTCTACGACCGCCGCGATTTCCTGCGCCTGGCCGCGCAGGACAGGGAGAAGCGGCAGGCCTTTTCCATGGTGCTGGCGCTTATGCCCGACGCCTCCCGCGAACGCCGGCCCGAACGCCCGGCCGAGGCGGACATGGCCGAGACCGTCGCGGTCTGCCGCGCGCACTTCGGCCAGGACGTGCTGGGCGGGCGCTTCAGCTCCGGAAAAATCGTCTTCTACCTGCCCGGACGCGAGCCGGAAAGCCTGCGCGAGCCGGCCGAGGCGTGCCTCTCCGCCCTGAACGAGCGCCTGGGCAAGGCCGCCGTCGGCATCGCCGGCTATCCGTTCCTGGACTTTTCCCGCGCCGACGTGGCGGACAACTGCCGCAAGGCGCTGGACCACGCGCTGCTATTGCCGGAAGGCCCCAAGCTCGCCGTATTCGATTCCCTGTCGCTCACCGTCAGCGGCGATCGCCTGTTCGCCATGGGAGACGTGTACGCGGCCATGGAAGAGTTCAAGCAGGCGCTTCTCGCCGACGAAGGCAACATCCTGGCGCGCAATTCGCTCGGCATCTGCCTGGCCCGGCTCGGCCGCCTGGAGGCGGCGCGCGCGGAATTCACGCGGGTCATCGGCCGCGACGCGAAAAACACCATGGCCCTTTACAACCTCGGCTGCGTCTGCCGGCGGCTGTCCGAGGCCAAGGCGGCGCGCACGGCCTTCCAGAAATGCCTGCGCGCCGATCCGCAGCACGTCTTCAGCCTGCTGCGCCTGGGGCGCATGGCCGAGGAGGACCGGCGCTTCGAAACGGCGCGCAAGTACTACCGCCGCGCCATGGAGACGCAAAACGGCCCGGCCCTGACCCTGCGCCACCTGGCGCGCCTGGCCTTCGCCCAGGGCAGGCTCGAGGAGGCGCGCGAGCACCTGCACCAGGCCCTGCT
>JAEWPX010000090.1 GCA_023399375.1 Pseudomonadota bacterium
TGGAGCGGGAAACGAGACTCGAACTCGCAACCCTCAGCTTGGAAGGCTGATGCTCTAGCCAATTGAGCTATTCCCGCGTATGTCACACGTAGTCCATGCGACAGGGCTTCCTGTCTCCTACAGCATTCGCGCGTTATGGTGGAGGGGGGTGGATTTGAACCACCGAAGGCGTACGCCGACAGATTTACAGTCTGTTCCCTTTGGCCACTCGGGAACCCCTCCGCTTTGGAGCTGGCGATGGGAATCGAACCCGCAACCTGCTGATTACAAATCAGCTGCTCTGCCAGTTGAGCTACGCCAGCGCAAGACGCAATGCGTTAGTCCAACCGAGGGTGCGTGTCAATCCTTTTTTCCTCGCTCCCGGCCACGTCCGTTTCACCCGGACGCGAAGAGGGGTATCTACGCACTTCCCTTCCTCTTGGCAACACCTTTTTTCAGTTTCCGCGATTTTTCCTTCCTTGACCGGGCGTTGTCATCACGCAGGAAACGTCGTATCTTTTTTCAATCGAATACTCACCCTCAACAAACCGCGAGAACCCTTTGAAAAAAATGGAAAAGCACCACAGATTCTCTCTCTGGTACGTGCTCATCGCCATCTGGGGCGTGCTCCTGCTCAACAACTTCATCGTCTCCACCTACGGCCCCAAAAACCTGCCCTACTCCGAATTTCTCCAGAAACTGCAAGCCGGCGACGTGGAGGAGGTGTCCATCACCGGCGACGTCATCGCCGGCACCATGAAGGACAAGGCGGACGGCGAAGCCAAGACCGTGGAATTCGTCACCCGGCGCGTGGACCAGAGCCTCTCCACCGAACTCTCCAAGTACAACGTGCACTTCCGGGCCCAGCCCGAGTCCACGTTCCTGCGCGACATCCTGTCCTGGGTCATCCCCATCCTGCTCTTTTTCGGCATCTGGTACTTCCTCATGCAGCGCCTCAATCCCGGCCAGGGCGTCATGGCCTTCGGCAAGAACAAGGCTCGTGTCTACGCCGAAAAGGATCTGGAGACGCGCTTTACGGACGTGGCCGGCTGCGACGAGGCCAAGGCGGAACTGGTCGAAATCATCGACTACTTGAAGACCCCGGAACGCTTCCAGCGCCTGGGCGGGCAGATGCCCAAGGGCGTGCTCCTGATCGGCCCGCCCGGCACGGGCAAGACGCTGCTCGCCCGCGCCGTGGCCGGCGAGGCCGGGGTGCCGTTTTTCTCCATCTCCGGCTCGGAATTCGTGGAAATGTTCGTGGGCGTGGGCGCGGCCCGGGTGCGCGAGCTCTTCATCCAGGCCAAGGAAAAGGCCCCGTGCATCATCTTCATCGACGAGCTCGACGCCATCGGCAAATCCCGCGCCGGCAACGTCATCGGCGGTCATGACGAGCGCGAGCAGACACTCAACCAGCTTCTCGTCGAGATGGACGGCTTCGACCCGCGCGTGGGCGTCATCATCATGGCCGCGACCAACCGACCCGAGACCCTCGATCCGGCGCTGCTGCGCGCCGGTCGCTTCGACCGCCAGGTGCTCGTGGACAAGCCCGACGTGGCCGGCCGCGAGGCCATCCTGCGCGTACACGCGGCCAAGGTCGTGCTGTCCAAGGACGTGGACCTCACGGTCATCGCCCGCAAGACCCCGGGGTTTTCCGGGGCGGACCTGGCCAACGCCATCAACGAGGCCGCGCTGCTTGCCGCGCGCAAGGACAAGGACGCCGTGGAGATGGCCGACCTCGAGGAGGCCGTGGACCGCATCATGGGGGGCCTGGAAAAGAAAAACCGCGTGATCAACCCCAAGGAAAAGCAGGTCGTGGCCTACCACGAATCCGGCCACGCCGTGGTCGCGAGCTTCACCCCGGGCGCGGACGCGGTGCACAAGATCTCCATCGTGCCGCGCGGCATCGGGGCCTTGGGCTGGACGCAGCAACTGCCGACCGAGGACCGCTACCTCATGACGCAGACGGAACTGCTCGGCAAAATCGACGTGCTGCTCGGCGGGCGCGGGGCCGAGCGGCTCATCTTCGGCGACATTTCGACCGGCGCGCACAACGACCTGCAGCGCGCCACGGACATCGCCCGGGCCATGGTCGCGGAATACGGCATGGGCAGGACCCTCGGGCCGGCCACCTACCCGCGCCAGAACCGGCCGGTCTTCCTCGGCACGGAGCAAGGGGGCCTCTCCGGCCGGGAATATTCCGAAGCCACGGCGGCCAAGCTGGACCTCGAGGTCAAGGAAATCCTGGAAGCCTCCCAGGAGCGGGTCGGCGCGCTGCTCGGGCAGAAACGGGAACTGCTCGAAAACATCGCCCAGGCGCTCCTGGACAAGGAAACCCTGGACGAGGCGACCTTCACGGCCCTGCTCGACGCGGCCAAGGCCCCGTCCGGGCCGCCGGCCGCATAACCCAGCCGAGGGACGGTGCTTCACTGTCCCCCAAGCCCCTCCCTGCGATGGAGACGCCATGCTCCGATCGTTGCGCGCCGCCGCCCTGCTCGCCGTCCTGGCCGTGCTCCTGCCGGCCCTGGCCCAGGGCCAGATCCTGACCAAGGACGGCGCCCCGGTCGCGACCGTCACCGATGCGGCCCAGGCCGTGCCGGAGGGCAAGACGCGGGCCAAGGCTCCGGCGCTCGCAGCCGGGCGGCAAGTGCGCGTGCTGGAGGAAAAGGACGGCATGGCCCTGGTGTGCGCGGAGACCTCGGGACCGGGGGCGGGCATATTCGATGAGTATCTCTACCGCCTTCCCCTGGCCGCCGTCGCGTTCCTGCCCGGCAAGACCCACCGCGACCGCCCGGCCTGGCTGCCGACCCCGGGGCTGGCCGAAGCCGCCCGGCGCGAGGTGGTCGCCTACGAACAGGGCGACGCGATTTTTGTCCGCTCGGGGGAAAGCCCGCCCAAGCGCATAGCCAAGGGCACGCAGCCGGCGCTGTCGCCGGACGGCGCACGCCTGGCCTACACCCCGGAAAAGGGCGCGGGATTTATGCTCGTATCCCTGGACGGCGACGCAAGGCCGATGCGGATCGGCGGTGGAGAGGAGCCGGTGCGGCAGAAGGCCTTTTGCCCGGACGGGTCGAAGCTCGCCTGGCTCGTGGACCGGCATGTCGAGGTCCTTGACCTCGCCCGGCCGGGGGCTGCGCCGACGGCGGCGGCCAGCGGCCTCGAACCGGGTGCGGCCTTGCAGGGCTTCACCAAGGCGTGTGACGCGTTGGTGCTCCACAACGGCGATGCGGTGCAATGGGTGGGGTTAAACGGCCAGACGCTGCGCAGCGTCCCGGCCGGCGCGTTCACGAACGGCGAGGGAGGGTCGAGTTCGGACCAGTACGTCCCGAGCCCGGCCGACGCGAACCTGCTCCTCGTCGCCGGCACCACGCGCGGCACGGACGCCTACCACCGCTGGGCCAACGACACGTCCGGCGCGCTCTATCTGTATGATGCGGCCTCGGGCACGAACTACCGTCTCACGCCCAGGCACCTCGCGGCCGTCACGCCGTCGTGGAGTCCGGACGGAAAACGCGTCTATTTTTCCGCCCTGCCCGACGCGCCGCCAAACGGGCCGCACCACCTCTACCGGATCAACGCCGACGGCACGGGCCTGACCGACCTCTGGCCGGGCTTCGCCCCGGGCGTGGGCACGTGGCCGCAGGAATAACACGGGCTAGACGGGTTTTCTTCCCTCGACCACCCGGTCGAGACCGGCGAGGTCGCGGCGCACGGCGACATCGGCAAATCCCGCTTCGGCCAGGATGGCCGCGGCTTCGGGACCCTGCTTCCAGCCGATCTCGACGAGAAGCGCCCCTCCCGGGGCCAGCCGGGCCATGGCCGCGCGAACGACCACGGGTACGGCCTCGAGCCCGGTCTCACCGGGCACGAGCGCGCCTTGCGGCTCGAAATCGCGCACTTCCTTCGAGCATTCGCGGTATTCGGCGGCGGTCACGTAGGGCGGATTGGACACGACGAGTTCGTAGCCCCCGGCCGTTTCCGGCAACGCCGCGAAATCAGCCTCCACGAAATCCAGCCGATCGGCCACGCCGTGCTTTCCGGCGTTTTCCCGGGCCACGGCCAGCGCGCCAGGGCTCTTGTCCAGGGCGAGGCCCCGCGCCTGGGTAAACTTGACGGCAAGCGTCACGGCCAGGCAGCCCGAGCCCGTGCCCAGGTCCGCGAAACGCGAAAGCGCGCCTTGCGGAAACAGTTCCAGGGCGCGCTCGACGATCAGTTCGGTCTCGGGCCGGGGAATGAGCGTCTCCGGCGTCACCGTGAAATCGAGCCCGAAAAATTCCCTCTCACCGAGGAGATAGGCCACGGGCTCCCCCTTGCCCCGCCGGGCGACCAGCGGCCGGTATCCGTCCAGCTCTTCCACCGACAGCGGCCGGTCCATGGCCAGCACGAGCCCCAGCCGGTCCAGCCCCAGCACCTTGGCCAAAAGCAACTGCGCGGACAACCGCGGCGCATCCACGCCCTTCTCTTTCAAATATCCTTCGCTCTTCCCCAAAATCTCCCGCACCGTCGGCGCGCGCCCGCTCCCCGCCATTGCTCTCTCCTTCCCGGCCTCTCATTTTTTGGGGGCGCCATCCTGTCCGCCGGGCTTTGACGGCGGACAGGATGGCGCCCCCAGGAAAGGAGGGTCCGGGAGGGGGTTACCCCCTCCCGGCCGCCGGAGGCATTCATTCTTCTTCTTTCCTAGGCCGCGTCCGCCTGCGCTTTGAGGGCCTCGGCCTGGTAGTGGGCGGTGAGGCCGTCGAAGAGTTCGTCGCAGTCGCCTTCGAGCACGGCTTCGAGCTTGTAGAGCGTCAGGTTGATGCGGTGGTCGGTGACGCGGCTTTGCGGGAAGTTGTAGGTACGGATGCGCTCGGAGCGGTCGCCGGAGCCGACCTGGGAGCGACGGTTGGCTTCCTGCTCCAGGCGCTGTTTCTCCTGCTCGATCTGAAGCAGGCGGGCGCGCAGCACCTTGAGGGCCTTGGCCTTGTTCTTGTGCTGGGATTTTTCGTCCTGGCAGATGACGACCAGTCCCGAGGGGATGTGCGTCACGCGCACGGCGGAGTCCGTGGTGTTGACGCTCTGGCCGCCGGGGCCGCTCGAGCGGTAGACGTCGATGCGCAGGTCGTTGGGGTCGATGGCGACGTCCACTTCCTCGGCCTCGGGCATGATGGCGACCGTAACGGCGGAAGTGTGGATGCGGCCCTGGGATTCTGTGGCCGGCACACGCTGCACGCGGTGCGCGCCGGACTCGTACTTGAGCCGGCTGTAGACCTTGTCCCCGGAGATGGAGGCGATGACTTCCTTGTAGCCGCCGGAGCCCGTCTCGGACTGGCTCATGATCTCGACCTTCCAGCGCTTGGTTTCGGCGTAGCGGCAGTACATGCGGAAGAGGTCGCCGGCGAAGAGCGCCGCTTCCTCACCGCCGGTACCGGCCCGGATTTCGAGAAGGATGTTTTTCTCGTCCATGGGGTCCTTGGGCAGAAGCAGCACCTTGAGCCGGGCCTCGAGTTCGGGCAGCGCTTCCTTGATGGCCTTGACCTCGGCCAGGGCCAGCTCACGCATTTCCGGGTCCGGGTCCTGGGCCATCTCCTGGTTTTCTTCCAGGTCGGCGGCGAGCTTCTTGTACTCGCGAAAAACCCCCACCATCTCGGCGAGGTCGGCGTGGGCCTTGGACAACTTGCGGAAACGCTCCTGGTCCGTGACCACGTCGGGTTCGGACAGTTGCTTCTCCAGTTCCTCGTACTTGCGTTCGATGCTTTCGAGCTTGGCGAACATGCAGCGACTCCGAAGCCGGGCGTGACGCGCGGGCGGGTCCCCCGGCCGGGCTTGACAGGATGTCGCGCCCCGAATCCGCGCGGCGCGATTTCGGGGGCGGCGGAACGAATTTTTATATCGTCTTAAAAAATAGCGCCATATTCTTTAAGAGACGCCACAGCAAGGCGATCGGGGCGGCGCAGGGGTCAGGAGGCGGGCTCGCGCTCCACCGCGCCGCGAAGCGCGGCCAGGGCCACCTCGAGCTGCCGGTCGTCCGGCTCCTTGGTGGTGAGCATCTGCATGAAGAGCCCGGGCGCGGAGATCAGGCGGCAGATCACGTTGGTGTGGAACTTGCCGGCGATCTTGATGACTTCGTAGGCCAGGGCGCTGACCGGCACCATGAGCCCGAGCTTGAGCGCCACGATGTAGGCCTGCTTGATCCAGCCCGTGGCGGGCGCGTAGAGCGTGAGCAGCCAGGGCACGAGAAAGGCGTAGAGCACGATGGAGATGGCCAGGACGAAGAGCAGAAAGGCCGTGCCGCAGCGGGGATGCAGGCGCGAATAACCGCGCGCCCCGGCCGGGGAAAGCGGTGCGCCCTGCTCGTAGGCCCAGATGACCTTGTGCTCGGCCCCGTGGTACTCGAAGACCCGGCGCACGTCCGGCAGGTAGGAAATGGCCACGATGTAGCCGATGAAAAGGGCCACCTTAAAAAGGCCATCCCAGATGTGGAAGCTCAGGGCCTCGACGCCGCCGGAGAGCCCCGCCGCCTTCATGCCGAGCGAAAAGAGATGCGGCGTGACCACGAAAAGCAGCAGCGCGAAACCGATGGACGCGGCAAGGGTGAGCCCCATGGCCCACGGCCCGAGCTCGCCCTCTTCCTCGTCCTCGGCCACGGCCACCTGGGCCGAATAGTTGAGGGCCTTGATGCCGTTGACGAGGGTTTCGAGCAGGATCGGAAACCCGCGCAAAAATGGCTTCTTGAGGAGCTTCGCGGCGGTCAGGGAATACCACGGGCGCACGTCGAGCAGGATGTCGCCGCCGGGCTTACGCACGGCAATGGCGAGCCTCTCGCGGTCGCGCATCATGACGCCCTCCATGACGGCCTGCCCGCCCACCGTGGGGTTGGCGGCAAGAAGCGGCAAAAGGAGGACGGCGCGTTTCATGGACGGTGTTCCCGGCCCGCCGCCGGGCGCATGCGCCCGGCGGTCGCGGGTCGCGGCCAGACTAGGCCTGCTTCTCGAATTTGGCGTACTTTTTGCGGAAACGGTCGATGCGGCCGGCGGTGTCGAGAAAACGCTGCTTGCCGGTGAAAAACGGGTGGCACTGGGAGCAGACTTCCACGAGCACGAGCTCGCCCTTGGTGGACAGGGCCTGCTCTTCGAAACCGCAGTTGCAGCGGATGGTCGCCTTGTAGGTTTTGGGATGGATATCTTTTTTCATCTTGCGACTCCTTGAATGTCCCCTACGGGAAAGCGAGATCAACTAACGCCTTTTCCCGGCGTTGGCAAGTCTCCCGGCGCGGATTTTCCAGGACCGCCCCCGGAGTCCCCACCCGCGGCTTTCACACGCTTTGAGCTTTTCCCCCCTTCGTGGTAGGCCTCGTCATCCCAAAACCACCCCAAGGATGACCCATGTCCATCTGTAGTAAGAATCCGACCTGCTCGAGCATCCTGCGCACGCACCTCGCCGCCCTGGCCGAAGCCGAGGGACTCTCCCCCCGCACCATAGAAGAAGCCGTGAACGCCGGGACCATGGTGCTCCTGGCCAATCCCGCGCACAAAAACGTCATCCCCACCCTCATCGGCCAGCCCGCCATGGTGAAGGTCAACGCCAACATCGGCACCTCCATGTTCGTCACCGACGTCGCCATGGAGCTGCAAAAGGCCGGCTTGGCCAAAAAGGCCGGCGCCCACGCCCTGATGGACCTGTCCACGGCCGGCGACCTTGACGCCATCCGCCGCGACATCCTGGACGCCGTGGACCTGCCGCTCGGCACGGTGCCGCTCTACGCCGTGGCCCAGCGCCATCTGGCCAAGGGCAAGGACCCGAGCGATTTTTCCGAAGAGGAGATCATCGCCGAGATCGCCCAGCAGGCCGCGGGCGGCGTCGATTTCATGACCCTGCACTGCGGCGTCACCCGGCGGGGCGCGCAGCTCGCCGCGGAATCCGGCCGCATCACCGGCATCGTCTCGCGCGGCGGCTCCATCCTCGGCCGCTGGATGCGCCGCCACGACGCGGAAAACCCCTTTTTGACGCGCTACGACGACATTCTCGACATCTGCCTCGCCCATAACGTCACCATCAGCCTCGGCGACGGCCTGCGCCCCGGCTGCGGGGCGGACGCCGGCGACGGCGCGCAGTGGGAGGAAGTCATCAACCTCGGCGCTCTTGCCCGACGCGCCAAGGAGCGCGGCGTGCAAACCATGATCGAAGGCCCCGGACACGTGCCGCTGCATCTGGTCCAGAGCCAGATCCAGGGCATCAAGCGCCTGACCGACGGCGCGCCGCTCTACGTCCTCGGGCCCCTGACCACGGACTGCGCCCCGGGCTACGACCATATCGCCGGGGCCATCGGCGGCGCGCTCGCCGCCTACTTCGGTGCGGATTTCCTGTGCTACCTCACCCCGGCCGAACACCTCACCCTGCCCGGCCCCGAGGACGTCTGGGCCGGCATCAAGGCCAGCCTCGTCGCCGCCCAGAGCGCCGAAACCGCGCTCGGTCGCCCGGCCGCCGTGGCCCGCAACCTCGGCATGTCCAAGGCCCGCGCCGACCTGGATTGGGAAGCCATGACCGGCTTCTCCCTGGACCCGGACCTCGTGCGCAAACGCCGGGCCATGCACAGCCAGGAAAAGGAATGCGCCATGTGCGGCGCGCTGTGCGCCATGCGCATGATGACCGGCGACAACTTCACCTGCTCCACCAAGCCCGAGACAAAGAAATAACCCGCCGACTGCCTCCCGGAGGACCCCCAATGCACACCCTGGTCTTGCTGCGGCACGGACAAAGCGCCTGGAACCTGGAAAACCGCTTCACCGGCTGGACCGACGTGGGCCTGACCGACCAAGGCAAGGCCGAAGCCGCCTCCGCCGCCACGCTGCTCGCCAGGGCCGGCTACGACTTCGACGCCTGCCTGACCTCCGTGCTCTCCCGCGCCATCATGACCCTCGATATCGTGCTGGCCGGCATGGACCGCCTCTGGCTGCCCGTGACCAAATCCTGGAGGCTCAACGAACGGCACTACGGCGCGCTGCAAGGCCTCAACAAGGCGGAGATGGCCGCCAAATACGGCGAGGAACAGGTCTTCGTCTGGCGCAGGAGCTTCGACACTAGGCCCCCGGCGCTCACTCCCGAAGACCCGCGCTTCCCGGGCCACGACCGCCGCTACGCCGGCCTCACCCAGGACGAGCTGCCCACCACCGAATGCCTCAAGGACACCGTGACGCGCGTGCTCCCCTTCTGGCACGACGTCATGGCCCCGGCCATCGCCGACGGCGCGCGCCTGCTCGTGGCCGCCCATGGCAACTCACTGCGCGCGCTCGTCAAATACCTCGACGGCGTCAGCGATGAAGCCATCAGCGAGCTCAATATCCCGACAGGCGTCCCGCTCGTCTACGAACTCGACGACAGCCTCAAGCCCCTCCGCCACTTCTACCTCGGCGACCCCGACGCCATCGCCAAAAGCGTCGCCGCCGTGGCCGCCCAGGGGAAGGCGAAGTAGAGGGGAGAGAAGGGTGAAAAGAGGGAAGATGCCGCCGGCGGCCGGGGGGGATCATCCCCCCCGGACCCCCAGGGCGGGGGAGTGGGAAGCGGCTGGAGGCGTGGTTGTGGGCGGGAGTGTGTCGGCGAGGCCGGAATCGGGGCGGCGATGCCGTCGCTGCGCTCCTGGCTCGCCTCCCCGATTCCGGCCTCACAGGCCCGTCGCCCCTTCGGGGCGAATTTGAAGGAATTTTACGTTGAAAGCCTCTTGAGAGGCAAAAAACCTTAAAAGAAATTTCTTGAAATGCGGCGCTTCGCCGCCACCACATGGTCCGAGGGCCCGCCGTCAGACATTGTCCCTTTCTCCTGCCGCCCCTATCGGGCTGGTCCAGGAGGGGCCGAGGGCCCCTCCTG
>JAEWPX010000101.1 GCA_023399375.1 Pseudomonadota bacterium
TGGCCATGCGCACCATGGCGCTCATGCGCGACGCGGTGCTGTCGATCTGGGCCATGGAGCCCTGGCGCTGCCAGTGGGCGTTGGCCAGAAACAGGCCGGCGAAGGCCAGGACGGTCAGGCCGGAGACGAGCAGCAGCACCTTGAGGCCGAGGGAACGGGAAACGACGCCCATCACGACACTCCTCGCATCGCGCCCCCGGAATCCGAACGGCGACATCCGGGGGCGTTCTCCTTGAAAGGTTGGAACGCTGAAAAATACTGGCGTATTTTTACGGAGCGCACCGCTAGTGCGCTCCGGCGAAGAGCATGGGCTTGAAGTTGAAGTTGCGCACGCGCTCGGCGTTGTGACAGCCTTCGCAGTCGGCCATGGCGAGCTTGTTCTTGATCAGCGCGGGATCGCCGCCGGCATCGACATGGGCCGAACCCGGGCCGTGGCAGACCTCGCAGCCGGCGTTGGCCAGCGCCGGGGTCTTCTCGAAGCTCACGAAGCCGCCGGGCTTGCCGTAGCCCGTGGTGTGGCAGACGAAGCAGCCGGCCAGTTCTTCGGGCGTGAGCTTTTTCGCCATGATCTTGACCGATTCCGAGGAGTGGGCTTTCTTGGAATACTTGGAGTAGGATTCGTACTCCTTGGCGTGGCAGTCCTTGCAGGCCGCCGAGCCGACGTAGGAGGCGTTTTTCGCCGCGTCGGGAGCCGCCGCGGGCGTTTGGGCCGATGCCGGCCAGGACATGCAGAGGAAAATACCCGTCGCAAGACACGCCGAAAGAAAAGAGCGCCAATGAACCGTCATGGACCGGGCTCCTCTGCTGCTGGTGGGAAATAAGGAAAAGCATATCCTATTCGCGAGGCCGGATCAAGGCGGTATCCCGCGAGGCGAGGTTGGATCGCGCTTTTTTTCTCGAAAGGATTGTCCGTAGTGGGCGCGAGCAGGACCTCGCGCGCTGCGCAAAAAAAGCCCGGCGGGCCATCCCGCCGGGCGTGTGCGTCCGGATCGGAAAACGCGGGCGAAGGCTACCAGTCGAGGGTGGCCTTGAAAGCGTGGGCCAGGTCGTCGGCCTGTTCGGCGCACAGGATTTCGGAGCTGCGGCGCAGGACCAGTTCGGCGCCGTCGGCGACGCCGCCGAGCAGGCCCAGGGCCTGTCCCGCGAAAAGCGCCTCGAACGCGGCCTTATCTTCCGCGGCCACCGTGACCACGAGGCGGCTTGGCGATTCGCTGTAGAGCAGTTCCAGGTCGGTGAGCCCCGCCTCGGCCGGCGCGGCGGCGAGGTCCAGGTCCGCGCCGAGCCGGCCGCCGATGGCCATCTCGGCCAGGGCCACGGCCAGACCGCCGTCGGAGCAGTCGTGGCAGGCGGAAACGAGCCCGCGGCGCATGGCCGCGTGCAGGCTGCGGTAGCGTTCGCGGGCCGGCAGGGCGTCCACCTGGGGTACGTCGGGGGAGGTGAAGCCGAGTTCGTCCGCCAGTTCCGAAGCGCCGAGCTCACGGCGCGTGACGCCGAGCACGTAGACCAGCTCGCCTGCGGCCTTGAAGTCGGACGTCACGACGCGGGAGACGTCGGGCACGAAGCCCATGACGGAAAAAAGCACGGTCGGCGGGATGGAGATCTTGGCCCCGCCGCCGGAGTAGTCGTTTTTCATGGAGTCCTTGCCCGAGACGCACGGCGTGCGGAACGCGCGGCAGAAATGGGCCAGGGCCATGTTGGCCCGCACGAGTTGGGCCAGCTTGTAGCGCCCGTCCGGGGTCTTTTCCGACTCCACCGGGTCGCACCAGCAGAAGTTGTCCACGCCGGCCAGCCGCGCCGGGTCGGCCCCGACGGCCACGGCCCCGCGCACCGCCTCGTCGATGGCCGCGGCCATCATCCAATAGGCGTCGATGTCGGAGTAGCGCGGGCAGATGCCGTGGGAGAGCGCCACGCCCTCGGGGCGCGACAGGTCCGGGCGCAGCACGCCGGCGTCGGAAGGGCCGTCGCGGCGCGCGCCGCAAAGCGGCTTGACCGCCGAGCCGCCCTTGACCTCGTGGTCGTACTGCCGCACCACGTATTCCTTGCTGCAGATATTGAGCCGGCCGAGCATGCGTTTAAGCAGCGCGCCGTGGCCGCCGGCGGGCATCGCCGGTTCGGTGCGGGCGATCTGCGGCTTTTTCCAGGTCGCGGCCAGGCGCATGCGCGGCGTGCCGTCGTGCAGGAAGTCCATGTCGATGTAGGCCACCGTGCGCTTGCCGTGGTAGACGCGCAGGTAGCCCGAGTCGGTGAAGTTGCCGAGTTCGGTGGACTCGACGCCCATTTCCCGCGACAGCTTCATGAAGGCCGCGAACTGCGCGGGCGGCACGGCCACGGTCATGCGCTCCTGGGCCTCGGAGGTGAGGATCTCCCAGGGCACGAGACCGTCGTACTTGAGCGGTACGCGGTCGAGGTAGAGCTCGCAGCCGCCCGAGTCCCGGGCCATCTCGCCGACGGAGCTCGAAAGCCCGCCCGCGCCGTTGTCCGTGATGGCGCTATAGAGCCCCAGGTCCCGGGCGCGCATGAGGAAGTCGTACATGCGGCGCTGGGTGATCGGGTCGCCGATCTGCACGGCCGTGGCCGGGGAACCCTCGTGCAGCTCCTCGGAGGAGAAGGTCGCGCCGTGGATGCCGTCCTTGCCCACGCGGCCGCCGACCATGACGATGTAGTCGCCGGGCCGGGCCTTTTTGACGTAGCTCGGCTTGCCGCCAAGCGTCGCGGGCAACATGCCCACCGTGCCGCAAAAGACCAGCGGCTTGCCGAGGAAGCGCTCGTCGAACACGATGGAGCCGTTGACCGTGGGCACGCCGGACTTGTTGCCGCCGTGCTCCACGCCCTCGCGCACGCCCTCGAGCACTCGGCGCGGGTGGAGCAGGCGCGGCGGCAGTTCGCCGGCGAAAAACGGCGAGGCGAAGCAGAAGACGTCGGTGTTGCAGAGAAGGTTCGCGCCCATGCCCGTGCCCATGGGGTCGCGGTTGACGCCGACGATGCCGGTCAGCGCGCCGCCGTAGGGATCGAGCGCCGAGGGGCTGTTGTGGGTCTCCACCTTGATGCACAGGTGCATGTCCTCGGTGAAGCGCACCACGCCCGCGTTGTCGGAAAAGACCGACAGGCAGAAGTCGTCGTCGCCGAGCGCCTTGCGGATGTCCTTGGTCGCGCCCTGGATAAAGGTCTTGTACAGGCTGTCGATGACCTGGTCCGTGCCTGCTTCCTCGTCGCGGTAGTCGATGACGGCGTTGAAGATCTTGTGCTTGCAGTGCTCGGACCATGTCTGGGCGATGCACTCGAGCTCGACGTCCGTGGGGTTGTGGATGAGCCCCCAGACCACCCGGCGCATCTTGAAGCCGGGGCGGCCGAAATATTCGCGGATGGCCCACCATTCGGGCAGGGACAGGGCCAGGGTGCGCTCGCGCCCGAGCGCCAGCATCTGGTCCTCGAGCATGTTGAAGATGTCCGGGGTCTCGACCGTGGCGCTGGCCTGGCCCGTGACCTTGGCCGCGCGGGGGGCGAACCCGGGCGCGGCGCGCCAGGCGTCGCCCGAGGCGATCTCGTGGCGCTGGAGCAGGTCGTTGCCGAGCAGGTCCACGGCCACGCGCGTGGCGGCCGCGGCGTCGGGCAGGCCCGCGACGTGGTACTGGGCGGCGGTGTAGACGGCGAGGGCCGCGCGGCGTTCCTCGGAGAGCCCGAGCGCCAGGGCCACGGTGTCCCTGGCGGTGCGCGCCTCGTTGTCCGTGACGCCGGGGCGGTAGGCGATCTCGATGACCCAGTCGGTCTCGTCGCCGCCCGGGGAAAGCGGGGCGAGGGAGGCTTCCTGGACTACGGGGTCGTGCAGGGCGCCGGCGTCGGCCACGGCGCGGACTTCGTCTTCGCTTAAGCCGTCTATGGTGAAGATCTTGACGATGCGCACGGAGCGCACGGGCATGTGGAGTTCGCTTTCGATCTTGCCGGCCACGCGCTGACCGACCGTATCGGTAACGCTCGGGCGAAGGCCCACGGCGAGGCGGGTGAGCATGGCGTTTCCTATCCTGGGGTCCGAGGGTGCGCCGGCCAGCCGCCGGCGAGGCTGGCCTATTTGTCCCGGGCGAGCATGGGCGCCAGCACCTGGCCGATCAGCTCGGTCTCTGGCGAGGGCGGGAACAGCGCCAGGGCGGCCTGGGCTTTTTCCAGGTATGTTGCGGCCATCTCCCGGGTTTTTTCGGCATGGCCGCCGGCGACGATATTGCCGCGCAAATATTCGATGTCCTCGGCGGAGAGCTGGTCCTGGCGAAAGTCCTCGGCCAGGCGTCGCCTGGCGTCGAAGGGCAGCTCGGAAAGGTAGAGGATCAGCGGCAACGTGACCTTGCCTTCCTTGAGGTCGCCGCCGGTGGGCTTGCCGGACACGGTGGCCGGGGACGTGTAGTCCAGGGCGTCGTCCACGAGCTGGAAGGCGATGCCGCAGTTGACGCCGAGATTTTTGGCCGCCTCGCAGAGGGTTTCGTTTGCGCCGGCCAGGACCGCGCCGCAGTGGCAGGCCGCCTGAAGCAGGTAGGCCGTCTTGCCGGTGATGATGGAAAGATACGTGGTAAGCGGCAGGTCCACGTCGCGCAGGTGGGCGATTTCGAGGATCTCGCCCGTGGCCGTCTGCAGCAGGGCCTCGGAGAGGATGCGCGTGAGCTCGGGATTGTCGTATTCGGCCACGGTGCGGTTGGCCAGGGCCAGCAGCACGTCGCCGGCGAGGATGGTGTGCGTCGCGCCGAAGCGCATGTGCGCGGATTCCCGGCCCCGGCGCAGCGTCGCGCCGTCCACGATGTCGTCGTGCAAAAGCGTGGCCGAGTGCAGGAATTCCAGGGAGCAGGCGAGCGGGTAGCCGTCGTCGCCGCGATGGCCCAATGCGCGGGCCACGAGGATGGTGAGCAGCGGACGCAGGCGCTTGCCTCCGGCCAAAAGCACATGGCGCACCACCGGCTGGACCAGGGGGGAGAGCGTGTCCGCCTGCTCCTCCAGGTAGCTGTTGATGGCCGGGACTTCCCGAGATAATATGTCCGCGAAATCGCTCATCCGCTGGCGTTTAACAGTATTGGTCCGGGGCTGGCAAGGGGGGATCGGCCGGGAAACGGCCCTGCGACGCCAGCTTTTCCAGTTCCGCCAGCGCGAGCCGTCCCGTTTCCCCCATGGCGAGGCTCAATTCCCCGACATAGGCCTCGATGTGGGCCGCGATCACGGCCTCGTTCTTCTCCCGCGCAAGCAGCCTCGCCAAGGGAGCCACCGCCTGGGGCTGAGCCCGGGCGGCAAGCAGGCTCTCGCGCACGACTTTCCCCACGGCGGCGATGCGCGCCTCCCCCAGGCTGCGTTTGGCCAGGATCACGCCGAGCGGCACGGGCGAGGCCGGCACGCGCGCCTGCCACCAGGCCCCGAGGTCGAGCAGCAAGCGCAGGCCGTGGTCGGCCGCGGCCAGGGCGGTTTCGTGGATGAGCAGGCCCGCCTCGGCGCGTCCGTCGCGTACGGCGGCGACGATTGCGTCGTAGCGCACCGGAACGAACGCGGCGTCCGGCACGGGCAGATCGTCCCGGCCGTGGGGTTCGGCCAGGGCGGCGCGCAGCAGCGTCGCCGCCGTGGTGCGCAGGCCCGGCACGGCCACGCGCGTCGGCCGGCCGCGGTAGCCTTGGGGCACGACGAGCTTGGGACCCGCGCCGAAGCCGAAGGCCGCGCCGGCCGGCAGTACGGCGTACGTCCCGGCCAGGGGCGCGGCCATGGCCGCCGAGACCTTGACCACGTCGAACGCCCCGGCGAGCGCCGCTTCGTTTAGGGTCTCCACATCTTCGAAGGCGAAGGCGGCCCGGAGGTCGGGCAGGCCGACCATGCCGAGAATCCAGCCGCCGAAAATGCAGACATCGTTGGGACAGGGCGAAATGGCGACGGTGACGACGTCAGGCATGGCGAGAGGCTCCGGAAAACAGGGCGGCCACGGCCCGGCCCAGCGCGGCGAACGCTCCGGGCAGGTCCCAGGCGTCGGGCGGGCGGCGGCCGACCTGGTTGGAAATGCTGCGCAGCTCCAGAAACGGCAGCCCGGCCGCGGCCGCGGCGAGCCCCAGGCTGAAGCCTTCCATGGATTCGGCCACGGCCCGGTACTTGCGGGCCAGGACCAGCGCCCGGGCATCGTCGCCGGAGACGCCGGCCACGGTGACACACGGGCCGCACAGCGCGTCTTCGGGAAGGCGCAGGCCCATGGCCGCGACAGCCCCGGCCGGGTCCAGCGGCAGCAGGTCGCGTACCGGCGAGCCGCCCGGGGACAGCTGGGGAAAGGCCAGCCCCGCGCCGTCCGTGCCGGCTCCGGTGCGGATGCCGTATTCGGGCAGCGCTTCGCAGCTTGCCGCGACCAGTGAGGAAAGCGGCGCGACTGCGGTGTCGTAGCTGCCGGCGATGCCGCAGTTGACGATGCCGCCCAGGGCGTCGCCGTGGATGCCGAGCATGCGTCCGGCGGCAAGCGCCGCGGCCACGGGGCCGACGCCGGTGACGCACAGAAGCGTCTCGCGTCCGCCGCGCGTCCAGGTTACGGCGCCGCCGGGAGCGGGCGCGGCGGGCGCGCCGAGCGGGCCGAAGGCGGCGGCGTATTCCCTGGCCGTGGCCAGGCAGAAGAGGAGCAGGGAACGCCTCCGGGAGCCGGGAGGGACGGCGTCCCTCCCGGACCTCCCTTGCGGGGGCGGGCCGCCCGGAGGCGTCGTTGCGTTGGCGCTGGGCATCGGCGGCCGCGGGCTACAGGGTCCAGTAGCGGAAGCCGGCGGCTTCGGCGGCGGCGCGTCCGTAGAGCCCCTTGACGTCCACGAGGATGGGCTCGGCGCTCGGACGGAACCATGTCGCCAGTTCTTCGAGCGACAGGGACTTGAAGGCGTCGTGGGACACGGCCACGATCAGGGCGTCGAGGTCGCGCAGTTCCTCGACCGGCGCCAGCGTCAGGCCGTATTCCTCGCGGGCCTCCTCGGGCGCAGCCATGGGATCGTGGACCAGCACCCGGATGCGGAACTCGCAAAGCTCGCGCACGATGTCCACGACCTTGGTGTTGCGCAGATCCGGCACGTTCTCCTTGAACGTGAGCCCGAGCACCCCGACCCGGGCGCAGGCCGCGCGGCAGTCGGAGCGGATGATCATCTTGATGGTGGCCTCGGCCACATGCTTGCCGATGGAATCGTTGATGCGCCGGCCGGCAGGGATGACCTGCGGATGCAGGTCCAGGCTCTGGGCCTTGTAGAGCAGGTAGTAGGGGTCCACGCCGATGCAGTGTCCACCGACCAGGCCCGGCCGAAACGGCAGGAAGTTCCATTTGGTCTCGGCGGCGCGCAGCACGTCGATGGTGTCGATGTCCAGGCGCTCGCAAATGAGCGACAGCTCGTTCATGAGCGCGATGTTGATGTCGCGCTGGGTGTTTTCGATGACCTTGGCCGCCTCGGCCACCTTGATGGAGGGGGCTTTGTGGATGCCGGCGGTCACCACCGTGCCGTAGACCTCGGCCAGCAGTTCGGTGACTTCCGCAGTCTGGCCGGCCACGACCTTGACCACGGTCGTCAACGTGTGGACCTTGTCCCCGGGGTTGATGCGCTCCGGGGAGTAGCCGATGAAAAAATCCTTGCCGGCGCAGAGGTTCGAACCTTTTTCCAGGAGCGGCTGGCAGACCTCTTCGGTGAGGCCGGGGTAGACCGTGGATTCGTAAGCCACCACGGCGCCCGGGCTCAAATGTTCGGCCAGAAGGCGCGACGCCCCGACGAGCGGCCCCAGGTCCGGGACGCGGTTGGCGTTTATGGGCGTGGGCACGGCCACGATGAAGAACTTGCAGGCGTCGAGGGCGGCGGGGTCGGCGGTGTAGCGGAGGGAAACCGAGGCCAGGTCGGCCGGATCGACTTCCAGGGTGCTGTCCTGTCCGGACCGCAGTTCCGCGACGCGCGCGGCCTTGATGTCGAATCCCACCACGTCGAAGTGCCGGGCCAGGGCCACGGCCAGGGGCAGACCCACGTAACCGAGGCCGATGACGGCCACAGGCGCGCGTTTGGCGCGGATATCGTCAAAAGTGATCAATGAAGGGCTCCTTCTTCATGGAAACGGCGTACTCCCCGGCCCGATAGCGCAAAGCGCGCGGCCCGGCAAGAAGGGCGTATTTACATGTCCCGGCCGAGCCCGTATCCTGGATGGATGCACTTCGATTGGAAAATCTTCCTCACGGCTCTGGGCCTGGCGTTCATTCTCGAAGGATTGCCGTATTTCCTGGCGGCGGAAAAAATGCCCGAGGTGCTGCGCGCCCTGTCCGAGCGCAAGCCGCGCGAACTGCGCGTGCTCGGCATGACCGCCATGCTCGCCGGGCTGTTGCTCATCTTCGTGCTGCGCGCGAACGGATGATTGTACGGGGAAGACGCCTCCGGCGGCCAGGAGGGGCCGGGGGCCCCTCCTGGACCACCCCGAAAGGGGAATGTTGGCATTTCCGGGGGGTTGTGATGATGCGCGGCAACGCGCGTCAGCGAAAAGGCTTTTCGTAAGGGAAAGAATTACAGGGTCTTGACCCCGGCGTGCAGGAACACGATGCCGCCGGTCATGGCCCGGTAGCTCACTTCGTGAAATCCCGCCCGGCGCATTTCCTCGGCCAGCGTCCCTTCGTCCGGAAACTCCCGGATCGTTTCCGCCAGATAGCGGTACGCCTCGTCGTCGCCCGAAACCAGCTTGCCGATTTTGGGCAAGACGTTGCGCAGGTAGAAATTGTAGGCCCCGCCCCACAGCCGCCGTTTGCCCGTGCCGAATTCGAGCACGACCAGGCGGCCGCCGGGCCGGATGACCCGGGCCAGTTCGGCGAAGGCGTCCGACCGGGGGCGGATGTTGCGGATGCCGAAGGCGATGGTCGCGCCGGCGACCGACGCGTCGGGCAGCGGCAGGCGCAGGCCGTCGCCGAGCACCGGGCGGATGGCCGCGCCGGGGCTGCCTCCGATCTTGGCCTTGCCCGCAAGCAGCATGGGCAGACAGGGGTCCACGGCCACGACCGTGCGCCGGCCCAGGCGCGCAAGCAGAAGCGACACGTCGAGGGTGCCGGCCGCGAGGTCGAGCACCGGCCCGACCGGGAGCCCCGGGGCCAGAAGCGCCCGGACCATGGCCCGCCGCCAGGCGATGTCGAGTCCTGCCGAAAGCACGTGGTTGAGCAGGTCGTAGGAACCGGCCACGCGGCCGAACATGCCGGCCACCCGGCGCGCGTCGCCGGGAACGGGCAGGTCAGCCATCGTCGCGTCCGTCCTTGCCGGCGTCCTCGCCGGCGGCGGCTTCGCCGCGGCGGAGCACGCGCAGCACTTCCTCGTAGATGGGGCCGAAATGCTCGCTGAAGTTCCCGGGCGAGATGCGCCCGGTTTCCACGAATTTGACCACGATTTCCTTGGTGACCTGCAAGGCCAGGTTTTCCCGTTTGTCCATAAGGCTGCATCCTCCGAAAGAAAAACCCGCCCGGGTGGGGAAATGGCCTTGGACCGTCCAAGGGCAAGGGCCGGGCGGGAAAAGGGAAAAACCAGGGGAGGCACTCCCCTTTTTTGCGCAGGCCCTAGCATGGCCGGGCACGGACGTCGAGGGGCCCGCCGCGCGGGCCCGCGCCCGGGAGCATCATGTTCTTAAAAATATTGTTTATGACATACCGTTCATGTAAACTCCGCGCAAACTGCCGTCCCTGCCGCGGCGGCCGGCCGACCATGGCCGGCTTTCCGGCTGTCGCGCGCGCAAGGAGTCCGACCGCCATGCATCCGACCCTTTCCCCGGCCCCGGGAATGGCGCTGCCATCTCCCTGGGGGATTTTCGAAATCCTGCTGCTCGTGACCCTGGCCGCCCACCTGCTGGCCGTCAACGTGGCCTTCGGGGGGACGCTGCTCGCCCTTTTGAGTCCCGGCGCGAACCGGGACGCGGCCACGGCGCTTGGCCGCAAGCTGCCGACCACGGTGGCCGTCGCCGTCAACCTGGCCATCCCGCCGCTGCTTTTCGCCTCGGTGCTCTACGGCCAGTACCTGTACAGCGCCGCGGTGCTTTCCGCCGTGACGTGGCTGTCGCTTTTCATGGCGGTCATGCTCGCCTACGCGTTGCTTTATTACGCCCAGCCCCGCCTGGCGCTTGCGGCCTCGCGCCCCGCGCTCCTCGTCGCCGCCTGCCTGCTGCTCGCGGCGAGCCTCGTCCTCGTCAACGTCTCCACGCTCTCCATCCGCCCCGCGGCCTGGATGGCCTACTTCGACAATCCCGGCGGCACGATCCTCAATTTTTCCGACGCCACGTTTTGGCCTCGCTGGCTGCACTTCGTGACCGCCTCCCTGGCTGTGGCCGGCCTGTTCCTGGCCGTTGTCGGCGGCAGGGCGGCCGCCGTCGGGGACGTCGCCGCGGCCGCGCGCAAGCGCCTGGGGCTTGCCTGGTTCACCCGGGCGACCATGGCGCAGTTCGCCGTGGGCCTGTGGTTTCTCTTTTCCCTGCCGCATGAAATCCGCTTCGCCTTCCTCGGCGGCGACGGGTTGGCCACGGGCATGTTGCTCGCGGGCGTTTGCCTGGCCGGCGCGGCGCTGATTCAGGGAGCCAAGGGCCGTACGGGCGCGGCGGCCCTATTCACCGTGGGGGCGATCCTGGCCATGGTCGTGGTGCGCGAATTTGTCCGCATGCTCGCGCTCGCCCCGGAATATTCCCCGGCCAAGCTGCCGGTCGCGGCGCAGTATGGCCCGTTTTTCATGTTTCTGACCGCCTGCGTCGGCGTCGCGGCGGTCGTCGTCTGGGCCGTCGGCTGCTACCGCCGCCAGGCGGGGAAGGGGGCGTAGGCCATGGAATATCCCGTCTGGCAGCTTTCCGCCTTCGGCGGCGGATTCTGGATCATCGTCATCGCCGTCTTGCACGTGTTCGTGGCCCATTTCGCCGTGGGCGGCGGCCTGTTCCTGGTCATGACCGAATACCGTGCGCGCAAGCTGGGCTCGCAGCCCATGCTCGACTATTTGCACCGCCACACGCGGTTTTTCCTGCTTCTCACTATGGTCTTCGGCGGCCTGTCCGGGGTGGGCATTTGGCTCACCATCTCGGTCCTCGCCCCCCAGGCCACGCTGCTGCTCGTGCGCACCTTCGCCTGGGGCTGGGCCACGGAATGGGCCTTTTTCGCCGGTGAAATCGCGGTGCTGCTCGTCTACTACTACGGCTTCGACCGCCTGGACCCGAAAACCCACATGCGCGTGGGGTTTTTCTATTTCCTGTTCGCTTTTCTGTCGCTTTTCACGGTCAACGGCATCATCGACTTCATGCTCACGCCCGGGCAGTGGCCGATGACGCTCGATTTCTGGGACGGCTTCTTCAATCCCACCTTCTGGCCGGCGCTGGTGCTGCGCCTGGCGCTCGGGCTGCTGCTCGCGGGACTGTTCGGTTTCGCCACGGCGCTCGGCATCCCGGACGTGGAAACGCGCGAGAACGTGCTGCGCGCCTCGCTGCGCTGGGTGGCGGCCAGCACCCCGGTGCTGCTCATGACGGGCTGGTGGTACGTGGGCGTGCTGCCGCCGGTGGTGCGGGATTTCGTGCTGCGCCGCTCGAGCGAGATCGCCGCCTCCCGCATGGCCTATCCCTTGCTGCTCGTGGGCGTGGCCGTCGGTTCCCTGGCCCTGGTCTCGCAACTTCCCCTGAAGGTGCGCCGTACGCTCGCCGTGCTGCTGCTTCTGCTCGGGCTCGGCGTCGTCGGCGTCTTCGAGACCGTGCGCGAGGCCGCGCGCAAGCCCTGGCTGGTCTACGGCCAGATTTGGTCCACGGACATCCGCCCGTCCCAGGCCGCGCCCTACGACGCGCCGTTTTTGCCGCGGGCGAAATTCGCCAAGGTCAAGCAGATCACGCCGCAAAACGGCAAACAGGCCGGGCGCGAACTCTACGCCATGCAGTGCCTGAGTTGTCACAGCGTGGGCGGTCCGTTCAAGGACATCCGCGCCTACACCGCCCATGTCGGGGCGGCGGGCATCGAGGCCTTTCTCACCGGCCAGGGCAAGCTCTTCACCCAGATGCCGCCCTTCCTCGGCAGCCCCGAGGAACGCGCCGCCCTGGCCGCGTACCTCGCCGAGGACATTAACGGCCGCAAGCCCGCTCCAGCCAGACCCGCGAACGTGGCCCCGGCCGAGGTCGCGTTGCCGCCCTTCGAGGCCGAAACCGCGCCGTATCTGCTGCTTGGCTTCAACAGCCTGGGCGTGGTGGCCATGGCCGGCTGCGACGGCTCGTTCTCCCTGGCCGTGCCCGGCAACACCATAAATGCCGTGCTGGTCAAGCGCGACGTCATGCCCGAGGTGGTCACGAAAGACGTGACCATCGCCTACGAGGCTCCGGAAGGCTTCAAGCATCCCTCCACGCGCCTGGATTTCTGGAAGCACGCCGTGACGCTCTCGGGGCGCACGCTCGAACCCGACGTCTCGCCCACTGGGCTCAAGCCCGACGGCGTCATGACCGCCGGCGACAAGCTCTTCAGCGCCGCGGGCATTCCCGTTTCGCCCTACCCGGACACGGGCGGGGTCAATCCCTATCCCGCCTTTACGCTCACGGCCAAGGACGCCAAGACCGGCGAGACGCTCGCCGTGACCAAGGCCGTGGCCCCGGTTTCCACGGAAATGCGCTGCTTCACCTGCCACGGCGGGAGTTTCGCCGTGGACGGCGAAACAGGCGTTTCCGGCGCGACGGCCGGGTCCATCCTGGCTCTGCACGACAAGCGTAACGGCACGGACCTCGCCGCCAGGGCCGCCGCCGGCGGGCCGGTGGCCTGCCAGGGCTGCCACCCGAGCGAAAACCCCAACGCCGGCCTTGCGCCCAAGGACGACAAGGGCATGCTCTCGCTTTCCGCCGCCATCCACGGCTTCCACGCCTCCTACCTGTCCGGGGAAAACCCGAAAGCCTGCGGCAATTGCCACCCCACGGCCCCGGACGGCGTGACCCAGGCCCAGCGCGACAACCACAGCGCCGCCGGCATCGGCTGCGTGCGCTGCCACGGCTACATGGAAGACCACGCCCTGTCGCTTCTGGTTCACGAAAAGGCCGCAGGCAAGAAGGCCGCCGTCTGGCTCATGGCTCCGCTTGCGCCGCGAAGCGTAGCCACGGTCGCGGACGTCCAGCCCCGCGCCGCCTGGACCCAGGAGCCCGATTGCCTGACCTGCCACAAGGACTTCATCCTCCCGGGCAAGCACGCCACGGCGTTCAACACCTGGACCAAGGACGCGGCCGGGCTTTTCCGCAACCGCAAGGAAGACACGGGCAACATCCCTTGCGCGGCCTGCCACGGCAGCCCCCACGCCACGTTCGTGGCCGCCAACGGTTACGGACTGGACATCAACAACATCCCGGCCATGCAGTACATGGGCTTCCCGGGCGTCATCGGCGCGTCCAAGCGCTGCGACGTCTGCCACACCGTGGAAATGCAGGGCGGCGAGGTGCACCACCCGAACATGGAACGGTAGTAGCGTCGCGCCATTGCCTTACGGTCCGCTCGAAAAGGCCGCTTCCGCGTTGGCGGGGGCGGCCTTTTTCACGATCTCTTGCGTCCCTCCGGGCGGTTGACGCGCTGCGGGAAAGGCGGCACGGGGAATGGGTATGAAACCTTTTCGCGCCCAAGCGCCGGAGGCATCCTCCGCAGCGTGCATGGAGGCGGCGGACGCGGCCTTGCGCGACGGCCGGTTCGCCGCTGCCGAGGCGGCGTATCGCGAAGTGCTGGCGACCGCGCCGCAAAGCGTTGCGGCCTGCCTGGGCCTGGGGGAGGCGCTGCGCGGCCTGGGCCGCCTGCAGGAGGCCGGGGCGGCCTATGCCTGCGCCGCGAGCCTGGACCCCGATTGCGCGCCGGCCCTGCGTGGCCTCGGGCTGACCGCGTCCGCGCAGGGCCGCCACGACGAGGCCGTGGTTCTGCTCGGGCGCGCCGTGCGCCTGCGCCCCGAAGACGCCCAGGCCCATTTTCTCCTTGCCGAGGCGCTGCGCGCGCTGGGGCGGCCCAGGGAGGCCGCGTTCTGTTACGGGCAGACGCTGCGCCTTGCGCCGGACCATGCCGCGGCCATGCTCCACTACGGCCTGGCGCTCGTCGCGGACGGGTGCGCCCGGGAGGCCGTGGTCTGGTACGAACGGGCCTTGCAGGACAATCCCGGCGACGTGCTGCTGCGAAACGACCTGGGCCACGCCCTGCGGCAGACGGGCCGCTCGGATGCGGCGCGGGAGCAGTTCGCCCTGGCGCTTGCGCAGCGGCCGGATTTCGTCCCGGCCCGGGTCAATTACGCCGTGGCCTGCCGGGATCTGGGCGACAACGCCGCGGCCGAGGCGGCCTGCGACGAGGCCCTGGCGCAGGCTCCCGACTATCCTCCGGCGCTTTTCACCCTTGGCGCGCTGCGCCAGGATCTGCGGCGGCACGAGGAGGCCCTCGCGCTTTTCGACCGCGTGCTGGCGCATGCGCCGGACAACGTGCCCGCGCGCTGGAACAAGGCCCTGTCCCTGCTCGCCCTGGGGCGGCTGGCCGAGGGCTTCGCCCTCTACGAAACAGGGCTCGGGCACAAGGACCTGCGCGGCGTGCCGCCCGATCCGTCCCGGCGGCTCACGGGCAGGCCCCGCGCCGGGGAACGGCTGCTGCTTTGGGCCGAACAGGGCTTTGGCGACGCCATCCAGTGCATCCGCTACGCCGCGCTGTGCAAGGCCTGCGGCGCGCAAACCGTCGTCTCCTGCCCGCCGGCCCTGCATCGCCTCTTTTTGCACTGTCCCGGCGTGGACGCCGTGTGCGAAGACCCGGCCGCGGCGCGGTACGACCGCTCGGTCCCGCTCATGAGCCTGCCGCACTGCTTCGGCACGACGCTTGGCGACGTTCCGGCCGCGGTCCCCTATCTGTTCGTGAGCGAGGAGGCCCGCGCCGCCTGGGCGTCGCGCCTGCCGCGCGACGGCCGGCCGCGCGTGGGCTTTGTCTGGGCGGGAAGCCCGCGTGGCGACATGCCCGAGACGCGGCTCGCGGACCGGCGCAGGAGCCTGCCGCTTGCGCGCCTGCTGCCGCTTTTTTCGCGCGACGACATCGCCTGCGTCAGCCTGCAAATGGGCGAGGCGGCCGGCCAGATCCGGGAGCTCGGACTGGAAGGTAGGCTCGCCGACCCCATGGGCGACGTGCGGGACTTCATGGACACGGCGGCCATCGTGGCCGGGCTCGATCTCGTCATTTCCGTGGATACGGCCGTCGTGCATCTGGCCGGCGCGCTCGGGCGGCCGGTCTGGGTGCTGTCGCGTTTCGACGCCTGCTGGCGCTGGCTTTGCAACCGGGAGACGAATCCGTGGTATCCCGGGGCCCGGGTGTTCGGCCAGCCCGCGCCCGGGGACTGGGACGCGGTCGTGGCGCGGGTCGCGGCGGAACTGACGCGCTTTGCGCGGGAGCGGCAGTGAGAACCATGCGGCAAAGGAGGGGGGGGATGCGCGGGATGATGCTGGCGGCGCTCGGCGTCGTCGTTCTCTGCGCGGCGTTTTGCGCGCAGACGGCAGCGGCCGGCAAGGTGCAGGTCACGCCGCAGATGCGCCAGGCGCTGACGGAAAAGCTGACGCAGCAATGCCTGGCGCAGGAGGCGGAGTTCGCCCGCAAGGGCTACACCCGGGCGCAGACCGCCGCCATCTGCCGTTGCGCCATGCAGCAGACCGGGGCGCTATTAAATTCCAACACCGTGGACTACATCCTGACCCACGGCGTCATGCCGCCGGACATGCAGCGCAAGGCCGCCTCGGCAACCGGCGCCTGCATCAAAGCGCACACCGGCAAACCGGCCCCGTAACACCCTGCTCTTCCGCCTCACCCCCGCCGAGGGGGCCCGGGGGGCATCATGCCCCCCGGCGGGGTTCGGGGCAGCGCCCCGATTCTCTTCCCTTCTCCTCTCCCTATTCCACTTTCACCAGCTCGTACTGCGGCGTGCCGAGGCCGACGGCCGCGCCGTGGGCGAAGGTGACGTCCCCGCGCGTCCATTTCCACAGCGCCGCGAACTTGTCCTCGCCCTGGTCCGGGCCGTGTTCGAGCTTGCAGTCCGGGCAGGCGGCCTGGGCGTTGACGAGGTCCAGGCAGGCCCTGTCCAGGGCGACCGGGTCGGTCGCGGCCAGAAAGCCGATGTCCGGCACGATGGGCGCGTCGGACCAGGGCACGCAGTCGCAGTCCGGGGTGACGTTGGTGAGGAAATTGAAAAACGCGGTCTTGCCCGGTTTGCCTATGATTGCGCCCAGGGCGTATTCCACCAGCCGCTCCATGAACGGCACGATTTCCGTGTGCCAGTCGATGCGCATGGCCTTTTTCGGGCACACGGTGAGGCACTCGCCGCAGCCGACGCACAGCGCCTTGTCGATGACGGCCTTCTTGTCGTCCATGGCCGCCGCGCCGGCCGGGCACACGCGCACGCACTCGCGGCAGCCGATGCACTTCTTCGGCTCCACCACGAAGCGCACGCAGTGCTGGTCCTGCTTGCCGGCGCGCGTCGCGCAGCCCATGCCCAGGTTCTTGACCGCGCCGCCGAAGCCCGCCAGTTCGTGCCCCTTGAAGTGGGACAGCACGATCAGGCCGTCCGCGCGCGCGATGTCGCCGGCGATCTTCACTTTCTCGAAGTGCTTGCCCGGGATCGGCACCTCGATGACGTTGGTGCTGTCCAGGCCGTCGGCGATGAGGACCGGCGCGCCGAGCACGGCGTAGTCGAATCCGTGCTCCACGGCCGTGGCGATGTGGTCCACGGCGTTGCGGCGGCTGCCGGAGTAGAGCGTGTTGGTGTCGGTGACGAAGGGCAGGCCGCCGCGCGCTTTGACGAGTTCGACCACGGCGCGCACGTGGCTCGGGCTTATGTGGGTGTCGCAGCCGCGTTCGCCGAAATGGACCTTGATCGCCGTCAGGTCGCCCCTGGCGACGGTATCGGCGAATCCGGCCGCCTCGAAGAGCTTCTTGATCTTGGCCGTGCGGTTTTTGTTGGCCGCGCGGGCGCGCAGGTCGGCGAAGCAGACCTTGGCGGGCTCGCGCGTGGCGTCATTTGACATCGGGTACGTCCTCGTCGGGCGCGTCGGCCGCGGACGGCGCGCCTGCTTTGCGCTCCAGGGCGTCGAGGCGCTCGGCAAGCCGGGCCAGGGCCTCGCGCTGCTCCCGGCGCTGCGTTTGGAGAAATTCCTCGAGCACGGGCGCCGTGCGCAAGTGCAGGTCGGCCTGCGGGAAGGCGATCTCGATGCCCGCCTCGCGGAAAAGCCGGTCGATGGCCTCGCGGATGGCGCACGTCTGCGTCACGGCGTTCGAGACGTCGGCCAGCCAGACGCGCAGCCGGAAGTCCAGGGTGCTCGCGCCGAAGTCCCAGTGCAGCACGGCTGGAGCCGGGTTGCCGAGCACGGCCGGGCACTCGGCCGCCGCGGCAAGGAGCAGCGCGCGCACCTTGGCCGTATCCGAGCCGTAGGCCACGCCCACGCAGATGTCGCGGCGCACGCTCGGGTCCTTGTGGCTCCAGTTGACGATCTTGCCGGAGATCAGCTCGGAATTGGGCACGAACACCGTGGCGTTTTCCAGGGTGAGCACCTCGGTGTTGCGGATGTTGACTTCCTTGACCACGCCCCAGGTGTCGCCGAGCTGGATGGTGTCCCCGGCCTGGATGGAGCGGCCGAAGAGCAGGATCAGGCCGCTGATGAAATTGTTGACCATGGTCTGCATGCCGAAGCCGATGCCGACCGACAGGCCGCCGGCCACCACGGCCACGCTGGTCAGGGAGAGCCCGAGCACGGACATGACGTACAGGACGTAAAGCCCCCACCAGGCGTAGCTGTTGATGGTCAGAAGCGAATCCTTGGCCCCGCGCTCCACGGCGCGGCGGCGGCTGGCCACTTCGGCGATGAAGGTGGCCGTGAGCGCGATCATGGCCTTGGCCACGTAGAAGCCGATAAGGAGCAGCGCCAGCTTCTTGAGGCTGATGCCCACGGATTCCACCTGCGTTTCCGTGGTGAGGATCTCCAGGAAGACGTTTTCGCCGCCGAACTGGGTGGAGAGCAGCCACAGGAAGCAGAACAGGAAGCTCAGGAAGAAGAACGGATAGCCCGCGCCCGCGGCGATGCCGAGCAGTACCGGCGTCTTGCCCTTGTGGTGTTCGACCATGCGCTGGCCGAGCAGGTTCGTGGTGAGGCTCGAGAAACGCAGGGCCAGCGTCACGTAGAAAAGCGCCGACGCGCACAGGATCGCGGTCTGCGGCAGGCCGCACAAGGCCACGGCGGCCACGGCGGGCAACAGCAGGGTCTGCGCCCGGGTGATGCCCCGGTCCAGGCGCTGGTGCGGCGGCGTCCGGCGGTGACGCCGGTTGCAGATCAGGGTCGCGCCCAGAAGCCAGACGACGAGGATCGGCGTCATGAGCACTTCGGGCACGCGTACCGCCTCGAGGAACAGCCCCAGGGCGAACAGCCGCCAGGTGGGCCAGAGCACGGGCGGGTGGTAGGTTCCGGGGCGGGTCTGGCGCAGCCGCGTCAGGTGGACCAGGGCGGCGGTGAGCGCGATTTCGCCGATGGAACTCAAGGTGGTGAAAAGGAAAAACGGCGCGCCGCGCGAGAGCGCCATAAAAAAAACGCCCACTGAAACGCACAGCACCGTCTTGGGCAGACTGCTCCGGGCGGGGCCGGACAGGCGGCCGCGCCGGGCGGCGAGGAAGATCGCGCCGAGCGAGACGGCAAGGACCGCCAGCGCCGAAAACGCCGCCGCCCACAGTGCCTTGCGCACCACCTCCTTGTTATGGGGCGTGGCGAGCAGTTCCGAGCCGAGGTTGCGCCACAGCTCCCAGTCCTCCATGTCCTGGTCCAGGATCTTGAGGAAGCGGGGCGAGAAGGGGGTGGGGAAGGTTTCGGTGTAGTAGCCTTTCCAGGCCGGGGTCAGGGACGCGGAGAGCTCCGTTTCCGCGGTCCTGACCTGGGCGGCCAGTTCTCGCAGCGGCGCGGTCTGGGCGGCGATGGCGTCGCGCATGGCCGCGACCTGGCCGCTCAGTTCCGCCATGGAGTCGCGCGAGGGCTCTATGTCCTTGCGGAAGCGTTCCGGAATCTCCTGGTTGGCCAGTTCCGTCAGCCGCTCCTTGAAGCTGTCGAGCAGGGCCACGCTCTGCTCGAGATTCGCCCAGGCCTGCTCGGGCCGCTGGGAGAGCCTTGCCACGTCCTGGCGCAGGCGCGAAAAGCCGGCCAGCGCGTCGCGGATTTCCCAGGGATCCGAGGCTGTGGCCTGCCACAGAGCAAGCCGGGCGCGTTCGTGGGTCAGCCGTTCCATTTCCAGGGCTTCGCTGGCGGCTTCGGCGATGTAACGCGTCTTGTAGGCCTCCAGCCGCTGGTGGACGAGCTGGTCCTGCTTGCGCAGCGTGTCGAGGATCAGTTGCCAGTCGGTGTCGTCGAAGGCGAAAAGCGGGACCGCGCCGGCAAAGGCCAGCACGAGGGCGCAAAGGAGCGTGAAGACGGCGCGGCGGGGCGTCATGCCACGCTTGATACGGGCAAACGGCCACGGCTGTCCATGGGGGTCAGCGCGGGTCGCCCTTCCTGCCGCCGCTGCCCATGGCCCAGTCGATCTGGCGGCACACGCCCATGAGCAGGTTGAACTCCTGGCGCTTGAGCCCCACGCGCTCGATGAAGCGGCGCACGGGCAGCATCCAGTAGTCCGGGTTGTCGGGCTTGATGAAATCGATGTCGAGCAGCGTGCGGCGAAGCGCTGCAACAAGCGCCTCGCGCTCGGCGTGCGTGGCGGCGCGGGAGGGCGTGGGGCCGGCGGGGGGGGCGTCCGCATCCCCCTTGGCGTGGGCGGCCTTGAAGATCTCGTAGCACAGCAGGAGCACGGCCTGGGCCAGATTGAGGGACGTGGCCTCGCCGGCCGTGGGGATGTTGACCAGGCGCGAGCACAGCTGCGTTTCCTTGTTGGAAAGCCCGGCGTCCTCGGGGCCGAAGACCACGGCCACCTTGCCGCCGTCGGCCAGGGTGCGGCAGGCCTCGGGCGCCGCCTGCTCGGGGGTGATGACGCCCGTGCGCCAGCCGCCAAGGCGCGCCGTGGTGCCGTAGACCACTGTCGCGCCGGCCACGGCTTCGCTTAATGTCGGCACGATTTCCAGGGCGTCGAGCAGAAGGCCCCCCTTGCTCGTGGCCATGGGCCGGGCGCGGTCGCTGTCGAAGGCGGGCGGATCGACGAGGATCAGGCGCGACACGCCCATGTTGGCGCAGGCCCGGGCGGCCGCGCCGACGTTTTCGGAAAATTTCGGCCTGAAAAGCACGATGGACAGGGCGTCGAGCATGGCGGGTCCGCTTGTTTGCTGGCGTAGGCCGGCGGCGGCGCACGACGTCGCCGGCCCCGGGCGGGCTTGTACCGGAGGCGGCGCGGCCCCGCAAGGGAATGGGGCCGCGCCGTGGTCTAGAACATGTAGCGCAGGTAGTACCCGGCCGTGGGGTAGGCCCAGATGCCGTCGCGCAGCGCCTTGGCCGGGATGCCCTGGCGCATGGCCAGGGCGACCACGTTGATGATCTCCTCGGCGGCGTGGCCGAAGACGTGCGCGCCGAGGATGCGGTCATCCCCGGGCGCAACCAGGGTCTTGGCGTAGCCGGCCGTCTCGCCCAGGCGCTTCCAGGGGAACGAGGAGGCGAGGTCGGTCTCCTTTTTCACGCACGGCAGGTCGCGCGCGCGGCACTCCTCCTCCGTGAGCCCGGCCATGGCGAGCGGCGGCAGGGTGAAAAGCACGCTCGGCGTGCCTGTGCGGTCGATGGTTTCGCTGTCGCCCAACACCATGTTTTCGCCTGCGATGCGGCTTTCCAGGTCCGCCGTGGGGGTGAGCGCATAGGGCGCGTCCAGGCAGTCGCCCGCGGCATAGACGTCGGGGTTGCCGACGCAGCGCAGGTGCGCGTCCACCGTGATGCCGCGCGGCGTGGCCGCGATCCCCGCCGCGTCGAGCCCCAGGCCCGCGAGCGCCGGCGGCCGGCCGGCGGCGTTGACCGCCATGTCCGCGGCAAAGATGCCCTGGGGCGTCTCCACGGCAAGGTCGGCAGCGTCGCGGCGGATGGCCGCGACCGGGGCGTTTAACACCACCTCCACGCCCATGGCCCGGGTTGCGGCGACGAGCCGCGCGACAACGCCCTGGTCGAACCGGCGCAGGGCCGCGTCGCCGTGGGTGAGGATGGTCGCCCTGGCCCCGCACACCGCGGCCACGTGGGCCAGTTCGAAGGCGATGAAGCCGCCGCCGATGAAGGCCACGCGATCGGGCAGGGCGTCCATGTCCAGGAAGGCGTCGCTCGTGGACAGGTGCTCGGCGCCGGGAAACGTGAACCGGCTGTGGGTCGCGCCCACGGCGATGAGGATTTTTTTCGCCGTCAGTTCCGTCTCGCCCACGCGCACGCTGCGCGGGCCGGTGAAGACGCCGCGGCCGCGCACCACGTCGATGCCGGCCTCGCGGTAGGACGCTTCCACGCGGGCGTCGACGGGGGCGGTGAACGTGCGTTTGAAGGCCATAAGCGCCGCCCAGTCGAGGGCCGGCCCGCCGCTGAGGCCCTTGCCGGCCAGGTGCGCGGCGGCGGCCATGGCCTCCGGCGCGGCCATGAGCACCTTTTTGGGGTTGCAGCCCGTGTGCGGGCAGACCCCGCCGAGGAGCCCGGCCTCGACCACGGCCACGGACCAGCCCGCCTCCCGGCAGCGCCTGGCCGCCGGGCCGCAGGCCGGGCCGCCGCCCAGAACCACCAGATCGTATGCGTGCTTCATGACGTATCCTTTGCCGGGCGAACGCCCGGGCTTTGGCTTTTTTTCGGGCACAGGCTACCATGATTCGCCCGGCGGGGTAAGGGGCGGACACGCCAGACGCAAACGGAGGCGGACATGGGAACGCGCTACGATTACGACCTGCTCGTCCTCGGCGGCGGCGCGGCAGGACTGACGATTGCGGCCGGAGCGGCGCGCCTCGGCGTGAAAACGCTTCTCGTCGAGCGCGAGGCGCGCCTGGGCGGCGACTGCCTGCACTTCGGCTGCGTGCCGAGCAAGACCCTGCTCGCCACGGCTCACGCCCGCAGCCTCCTCGCCCGGGCCCGGGACTTCGGCCTGCCGGAAGTGCCCGCGCCGCCGGTCGATTTCGCCGCCGTGCGCCGGCGCATCGAAACGGTCGTCGCCGCCATCCAGGAGCACGACTCGCCCGAGCGCTTCACGCGCCTGGGCGCGGACGTCCGCTTCGGCGAGGCCTGCTTCCGCGACGACCACACGGTGGTCCTTGACGGCAGGCGCGTCTCCGCCGACCGCATCATCGTGGCCACGGGCTCGCGCGCGGCCGTGCCCGCCATCCCGGGGCTGGCGGAAGCCGGGTATCTCACCAACCGTGAGATTTTTTCCCTGGACGCGTTGCCCGAAAGCCTGGTCATCCTCGGCGGCGGGGCCGTGGCCGTGGAGATGGGGCAGGCGTTTTCGCGCCTCGGCAGCCGGGTGACGCTCGTGCAGCGAAGCCCGCGCCTGCTGACGCGCGAGGACCCGGACCTTTCTGGCGTGGTGGCCGCGCGCCTGGCCGCCGAGGGCGTGGACCTGCGCCTTGGGGCCGCCATCGAGGCCGTCACCCGCGCGCCGGACGGGATGCGCGTCGTGGCGCTCACCCGCGACGGCTTGCGCGAGACGGTCAGCGGCGCGGCAATCCTCGTCGCGCTCGGGCGCACGGCCAACCTGGACGGACTGGGCCTTGACGCGGCCGGGGTTGCCCGGACAAAAAAGGGCCTTGCACTGGACGCGCGGCTGCGCACGTCGCGGCCGCATATCTTTGGCGCGGGCGACGTCACGGGCGAGCATCTTTTCACCCACGCCGCCGGCTACGAGGGCGGGGTGGCGCTGGCCGGCGCGGTGCTGCGCCTGCCGCGCCGGGCCGACTACCGGCATCTGCCGCGCTGCGTCTACACCGAGCCCCAACTGGCCGTGGGCGGGGCGACCGAGGCCGAGGCCCGGGCGCGGGGCGTGCTCGGCGACGTGGTCGTGGAGCCCTTTTCCGGCAACGACCGGGCCAGGGCCGAGGGCGAGGACGCGGGCTGCGTCAAGCTCGTGCGGGATAACAAGGGTCGGCTCGCCGGCGTCGGCATCGTCGGCCCGGCCGCCGGGGAACTGGCCGCGGCCTGGGCCGTGGCCCTGGCCGGCAAGGTGGGCTGGGGCAGGCTCGCCGGCGCGGTGCTGCCCTATCCGACCCTGGCCGAGACGGGCAAGCGCGCCGCGGGCAGGGGGCTCGAAGCGAAACTGTTTTCCCCGTTGGTCCGCCGCGTCCTGGGACTGCTTTGCGGCTATCGCGGGCGCGGGCCGCAGCCGTGAGGCGCGGCGGCCGGGACGGGAACACGAAAGGAGCGAGGATGCCGGCGCAAGCCGCAAAACCGGTGCTGGTCATGGTCCTCAAGGGCTATCCGCGCCTGTCCGAGACGTTTATCGCCAACGAGATCGCGCTGCTCGAGTCCCTGGGCTTTCGCGTGCGCATCGTCTCCATGCGCGATCCCCGCGAGGCGGCCCGCCACTCCGCCGTCTACCGCATCAAGGCCCCGGTGACTTACCTGCCGGATCGCATCCTGCCGGCGCTCGGCGAGCTCCTCTACGAAAACGTCCGCGCGGCCCTTTCTGCGCCGGTCGGCTACGCCAGGGCGTTTGGGCGCATGCTGCGCCATTTGGCCGCCACGCGGCGCTCGGCCACGCTCAAGCACCTGCTCCAGGCGGGGTTTCTCTGCCGCCGCGCCCTCGCCCCGGGCGAAAACATCCATCTGCACGCCCATTTCGCCCATTCCCCGACCTCGGTCGCCCTGTACGCCGGTCTGATCAAGGGCCTGCCCGTGAGCTTCACCGGCCATGCCAAGGACGTCTGGACGCAGGCTCCGGACAAGCTCGCGGACAAGATCGGCAAGGCCGCCTTCGTGGTCACCTGCACGCAGGCCAACGCCGCGTATCTGCGCCGGCTTTCGCCAAACGGCACGCCGGTCTTCGCCGTGTACCACGGCATCGACCTCACACTTTTTTCTACCGCGCATGCCGCGCCCGAAGCCGGGCCGCCCTGGCGCGTGCTCACCGTGGCGCGGCTGACCGCCAAAAAGGGCCTGGATACGGTGCTCGACGCCCTGGGCCGGCTGGCCGGGGAGGGCGTCGCATTCACCTACGACCTCGTGGGCGCGGGCGAGGACCGCGAAGCGCTCGCGGCGCAGGCGGCGCGGCTCGGCATCGCCGACCGCGTCACCTTTCACGGCGCGCTCCCCCACGAGGAAGTGCTCGGGCTCTACCGCCGCGCCCACGTTTTCGTCCTCGGCTGCCGCGTGCTCGCCAACGGCGACCGCGACGGCGTGCCCAACGTCCTGGTCGAGGCCATGGCCATGGGCGTGCCCGTGGCCGCGACCGACGTCTCGGCCCTGCCGGAGCTGGCCCGAAACGGCGAAACGGCCCTGACCTGTCCGCCGGACGCTCCCGCGGCCCTGGCCGCGGCCGTGCGCCGGTTGCTGGAGGACGCGCCCCTGCGCGGGCGGCTGATCGCGGCGGCCAAGGCGGCCGTGGCCCGCGATTTCGACAACACGGCCAACACGCGCGCCCTGGCCGCCGTCTTCGCCCGCCACGCCGGCCGCCCGGTCGGGGCGTTTGCAGCAGGGCTCTCCGCCGCCTGCCCTGCGCCCGGCGTTTCGGACGCCGCGCCGTGAAAGTCGCCCTCTATGCGCCGCTCAAGCCCCTGGACCATCCCGCGCCCTCGGGCGATCGCACCATCGGCCGGGAACTGGCCGCCGCCCTGGCCGGGTGCGGCATCGAAACCGTCGTGCCCACGCGGTTTCGCGCCCGCTGGTTCTCGGCCCGGCCGCTGCTGTGGCTGCGGGCCCTGGCCGCCCGGCGCGAGGCCTTGGCTGCGGCGCGCCGGGAGGGCATCGAGGCCTTCGTCACCTACCACGCCTACTACAAGTCCCCGGACGTGATCGGCCCGTACGTGGCGCGCGCGCTTGGCATTCCCTATCTGATCTTCCAGGGCATTCATGCGACGAAAACGAGGCGCAGGCTGGCCACGCGCCTGGGCTACGTGCTCAATCGCCAGTCGCTGCTCGCGGCCGACGTGGTCTTTTCCAACCGGAAGCTGGACGTGGCCAACCTGTTGCGCCTTCTGCCGCCGCAGCGCGTGGTCTACGTGCGCCCGGGCATCGATCCCGGGGCGTTTTCTTTCGACGCCGCAGCCCGGCGTCGCCTGCGCGGCGCGTGGGGCGTGGCCGACGCGCCCGTGGTGGTCACGGCGGCGATGTTTCGCGACGACGTCAAATCGAAGAGCCTGGCGTTTCTCTTTCTGCGCCTGGGGGAGCTGGCCCGGCAGGGCGTGCCGTTTTTCCTGGCCGTGGCCGGAGACGGGGAGATGCGCGAAGCTCTTGCCGCCCTGGCCGCGCGGGAGCTGCCGGGTCGGTACGCGTTCCTGGGGCTCGTGCCGCGCGAAGAACTCGGCGCGGTTTTCGGCGCGGGCGACCTGTTCGCCTTTCCCGGCATAGGGGAATCCCTCGGCATGGTCTACCTGGAGGCGCAGGCGGCCGGGCTGCCCGTGGTCGCCCTGGCCGACGGCGGGGTGCCCGAGGTGGTCGCAAACGGCCGCACGGGCCTTCTCACTCCCCCGGGCGACGCGGCGGCCTACGGTGACGCCCTGGCGCGGCTGCTCGACGACAAGGCCCTGCGGCGCTCCATGGGCGAGGCGGCTGCCCGGCATGTGCGCGCCGAGCACGACCGGGCGGTCAACTACGGAGTCGTGGCCGAACGGCTGTACCGGCTGGTCGGACGGCGTTGAAATTGTTGCTGGCCGGATTGTTTTTTTTCGATTATAAAGAAATCGTTCTATTTCTTAAATATAAGCAATCTGATGCGGTCTCTTCCGGAAAGGGTGAAAGCAGTGCCGGGAGGCCTGGAGTCATGGCCATGGGCAATCTCTGCGAAACCCTGCTGCGCGATCTGCCTCCCGCTGCGCCGCTAACGCTCGGTCTCTGGACCACTGCCGCCACCGCCGCCCGGACCCTTCTCGACGCCGGCTCCGGCGAAGCCCTTGTCCTCGACGCCGGCCGGCCGCTTGGCGTGGTCACCACCCGCGGGCTGACGCGGGTGCTCGTCCAGACTCCGGAAAAGGCCGCGCACCTGGCCGTGCGCGATCTCATGGAACCCGTGGCCGTCACCCCGGACGGCGACTTCCTGCCTGCGGCCGTGCGGCACCTCCTGGCCGCGCCGTCGCGGCGGCTGGCTGTGGTCGACGCCACGGGGAAGGCCGTCGGCATCCTGGCGCCGTTTCACGTGGCGCGGCTGTGCGCCGGGCTCGACGAACTGTGCGGCCGCACCGTGGCCAGCGCCATGGCCCGGGCCGTGGTCACGGCCGGCCCCGGGGAGATGCTGCGCGCCGTGCTCGACCGCATGGTGCGCATGGGCGTGGGCGGCGTGGTGGTGGTCGAAGCCGACAAACCGCGCGGCATGTTCACGGCACGCGACGCCGTGGCCCTGCTCGCCGGCGGCGAGGACGTCCTGGATGCGCCGGTTGCGGCGGTCATGCGCGTGCCGGTTGTGGCCATCTCGCCGCAGCTGGCCCTGACCGAGGCCGTGCGGGGCATGGACGGGGCCGGCGCGGGCCGGCTCGCCGTCACCGACGCCGCCGGCTATCTGGTCGGCCTGCTCGCCTGGACCGACGTGGCGCGGTCCCTGTCCGTGGTCCTTGCCGAAACCGAGGGCGCGGCCCTGCGCGAACGCGCGGAACTCTACCGCGACCTCTACGACAATGCCGCGCCCGGCCTGTTCCGCCTGGATCCTTCTGGACGGCCCCTTGCCGCCAACAAGACCCTGGCTCGGCTTCTGGGCTACCGGGATGTGGCCGATTTCCTGCGTCAGGCGCGAAATGCTTCCCATCCCCTGCGCCTGGACGTGGCCGAGCGCCGGGACCTGCTCGTGCGGGCGCTGGCCGAGTCCGGACCCGTGCCCTTCGAGACCCGCGCCTTTGCCCAGGACGGCACGGCGACGCGGCTTTTCTGCTCCCTGCGCGTCAAGCGCGACGCCCTGGGCGGTCCCCGCTACCTGGAAGGGACGTGCGCCGTTCCCGTTGCGGGCGCAAGCGACGCCGGCCGCGGGGGGGACAACGGCTACCGCTCCATCGTCGAGCACCAGACCGAGCTCATCTGCCGTCTCGACGCGGACATGCGCCTCCTGTTCGTCAACACCGCCTTTGCCCGCTACTACGGGCGCACGCCCGAACGCTGCGTGGCGGAGAATTTCCATCCCGACGTGCCGGAGGAGGACGCGGCCCTGCGTCAGGCCAGGATGCGGGCGATTTGCCCCTCGCGGCCGACCACGGGGTTCGAACACCGCGTGCGCCGCCCGGACGGGCGGGAGCGCTACCAGCGCTGGACCTGCAGGGCCATTTTCGATGCCGCCGGCAAGGTGCTCGAGTACCAGTGCGTCGGCCGCGACGTCACGGCGCGCCGCCGCGCCCAGCACAAGCTGCGCGGCGAAGCCCTGCTCGCCCGGACGCTGCTCGATGCCCTGCCGGTTCCCGTGTATTCCAAAAGCGCCGACCGGCGCTACAGCGGCTGCAACCAGGCCTTCGAAGCCCTGGTTTCGGTGCCGCGCGAACATCTCGTCGGCAAGTGTTTTGAAGAAGTCTTTCATGACAGGGAAGCCGCCGCCTATGCGGCGCTCGATGCGCAACTGCTGGCCCGCGGCGGCAGGCAGGTGTACGAAGCCACGCTGGCCACGGTGGGCGGGGAGCGGCACATCCGTTTGTACAAGGCCTGCGTGCGCGACGCGGAAACGGGTGAAGCCTATGGGCTGGTCGGCGTCGCCCTGGACGTGACCGATCGCCGTCGGGCCGAGACCGCCGCCGCTGCGCTGCGCGCGGACCTGGAGGCGGATGCGGCGCGTCTTGCCCGCGAGCTTGAGGCGGCGCAGGCCGAGCGGGACCAGGCGCTCACCCGGCAGCGCGACGATGCGCAGTTTCTCGATACGGTCCTGTCCGCCGTGGGCGACGGCGTGTGCGTGCTGTCGCCGGACATGACCGTGCTGTCGGTCAACCGCGCCATGCGCAGCCTGTACGCCGGGGAGGGGGAAGTCGTCGGCCGCAGCTGCCACGAGGTGTTCCAGGGGCTGGATACTCCCTGCCAGGACTGCCCGTCGCTGCGGGCCCTGGCCACGCGCAAGCTCGCCATGAGCGTGGTGCCGCGGGTCGTCGACGACCGGCAAAGCGGCTGGGTCGAACTCTTCTGCTACCCGCTCTTTGGCGACGACGGCGCGGTGCGGGCCGTCGTCGAGATCGTGCGCGACGTCACGGCCGGGCGCAAGCTGGAGGCGGAACTGGCCGCCGCCCTGGAGCGCGCCGAAGCGGCCAGTCGGGCCAAGGGCGCGTTTTTGGCCAACATGAGCCACGAGATCCGCACACCGCTCAATGCCGTGCTCGGCTACGTCCAGCTCATGCGCGGCGACAGCCTCGAGGCGCGCCAGCGCGAGCGCCTCGCCGTGGTCGAGGAGTCCGCGGCCACGCTGCTTTCGCTCATTAACGACATCCTCGACTACTCCAAGATCGAGGCCGGGCGCATGGAGCTCAAGGCCGAGTCCTTCGACCTGCCCGTCTGCCTGGAGGCGGTGCTCAAGGAGCAGGAGGTGCTCGCCCGGGACAAGGGCCTGTCCCTGACCCTTACAATCGCGCCCGACGTGCCCCGCGACATCCGGGGCGACGGCCTGCGCCTGCGCCAGGTGCTGCGCAACCTTGTCAACAATGCCGTCAAGTACACTGAAGAGGGCGGCGTGACGCTCCGGGCCGACCGCATCGGGGAAATCGTCGGGCCCGCCGGCGAGGGGCGGCGCGTGGTGCTGCGCCTGACCGTGATCGATACCGGGGTGGGCATTCCCGCCGACCAGCAGGCCGCCATCTTCGACAGCTTCACCCAGGTGGACGAGGGCCTGACCAAACGGCAGGCCGGCACGGGGCTGGGGCTGGCCATCTGCCGTTTGCTGGCCGGGCTCATGGGCGGCGAGGTCCGCATGGAAAGCGCGCCCGGGCAGGGCAGCTCCTTCTGGCTCGAATGTCCCTTCACCGTGGCAGCGGCCGCGTCCCGGCCAAAGGAGCCGGTCCTGCCGCCGCGGACGGGCGCGCTGCCGCCGCTTTCCATCCTGCTGGTCGAGGACAACCGGATCAACCGCATCTTCGCCACCGACCTCCTGGAGAGCCGGGGACACCGGATCATCGCCGCCGAGAACGGCCGGGCCGCCCTGGAATGCCTGGCCGCATCCCCGGTGGACGTGGTGCTCATGGACATCCAGATGCCGGTCATGGACGGACTGGCCGCCACACGCGCCATTCGGGCCGGGCATATGGGCATCGACCCCGCCTTGCCCGTGATCGGCCTTTCCGCCTATGCCCTGGACCACGAGCGCGAGCGTTTCCTGGCGGCGGGGCTTGACGACTACATCGTCAAACCCATCGACGTGGAGCTTTTCTTCGAGGCCGTGCGCCGCGTGTTGGCCCGGCATGGCCGTGGGCCGGCCCTTGCCGCCGGGACGGACAGGCGCGGCGGCTGCGCGCTGGACACGGCCGCGCTTTTCACCCGCTACCGCAACAAGGCCGGTCTGCTCATCCGTGTGGGGCGGGAATTCATCCGTTCCGTGCCCGAGCAGCTCGCGTCCATGGACGCCGCGCTG
Organism: Pseudomonadota bacterium; assembly: GCA_023399375.1. Lineage (GTDB taxonomy): Bacteria > Desulfobacterota > Desulfovibrionia > Desulfovibrionales > Desulfovibrionaceae > Solidesulfovibrio. The sequence continues at coordinate 29,591 of JAEWPX010000101.1, forward strand.
TGCACGGGGGACATGCGGGCGTGCGAACGCGTGGCCCACACGCTCAAGGGCAACGCGGCGATGTTCGGCGCCATGGCCATGCGCGAGGCGGCCGCGACCCTGGAAGTCGCCGCCGCTGCGGACGACGCGGCCAAGGTCGGCGACCTTGCGCCCGGTTTCCGCGCGGTCTGCCTGGAGGCGCTGGCGGGCATGGACGCCTTTCTGGGGCGCATGGGCGGCTAGGTCGCGTGCGTTTTCCCGGGATTTCTGGCAGGGTTCCTTTCATGCCGACGGGAAGGGCCTCGTTATGGGACGCACGGTATTTTATCTGCTGCGGCACGCCGCCACGTACTGGAACCTGGAAAAGCGCATCCAGGGCCAATGGGACAGCGAACTCTCGCCTGCGGGCAAGGAGGCCGCCGCCGCCCTGGCCGTGCCGTTGGTCACGCTTGGGTTTTCCCGTGTCGTCGCGAGCGACCTCGGCCGGGCCAGGGCCACGGTCGGCATTCTCAACCTCCGCCTGCGCCTGCCCGTGACCCTCGACAAGCGGCTGCGCGAACAGCATTTCGGCCAGTGGACCGGCAAGCTCTGGCGCGATGTGCCGGCTGACGCCCTGCGCGCGGCCGAGGCCGCCGGCTGGGGCTTTACTCCGCCCGAAGGGGAGTCGCGCGAGGAGGTGCGGTTGCGCGCCGTGCACGCCCTGACCGACGCCGCCCGGGCCAATACCGGCAGGACCGTGCTCGTCGTCGCCCACCAAGGAGTCGTCAAGGCCGTGCTCTACCACCTGCTCGGCCGGGCCTATCTGCCCGAAGAACCCCGTGCCTTCGATCCGGACAAGCTCCAGCGCCTGGTCTGCCAGGACGGCGTCCTGTCCGTGGACGCCCTGGATGCGGATCTGCCCGATTCGCCGCAGGCGTCTGCCGCGCCGTGAGGATCGCCGTCTACTGCCAGCATGTCCTGGGCATGGGGCATCTCTTTCGCACGCTTGCCATCGTCGAGGCCCTTGCCGGCCACGAACGGCTGCTCGTCCTCGGCGGTCCGCGCACGCCTGCGGCCGTGCCCGCGGGGGTTTCCCTGCTGCGCCTGCCGGAACTCTCCATGGACGCCGCGTTCGGCGCGCTCTCCCTTTCCGGCGAGGCCCTTAAGGCCGTGCGCCGCGCGCGCCGGGAGGCGCTTGTCGCGGCGCTTTGCGCATTTTCCCCGGACGTCTTTTTCGTCGAGCTCTATCCCTTCGGCCGCAAGGCCTTCGAGTTCGAGCTCCTTGCGGCCATCGAGGCCGTGCGTCGCGGGGGAGGGCGGGTCGTCAGCGGCGTGCGCGACATTCTGGTCGAGAAAAAGGATCAGGCCGGCTACGAGGCCCGGGTGCTCGACCGGCTGGGAAAATACTTCGACGGCGTGTGCGTGCATGCCGATCCGGCGCTCTTCCGGCTCGACGCCACGTTTTCCCGGACGCAGGAGATTCCCGTGCCCGTGCGCTACACGGGCTACGTGGCCGGCGCTACGGGGGCCGGGCGGTCGGCGGCTGCGGTGCGCCGGGAGCTCGGCGTCGCGGCCGGGCGTGAGCTCGTCGTGGCCAGCGCCGGGGGCGGCAAGGTCGGCGGCGAACTGCTTGCCGCGCTGCTTGCCGCGGCGCGGGAGTCGCCGCGCCTTTCCCGGGCGGCGCTGCGCGTCTTTTCCGGGCCGTTTTGCCCGGACGACGTCTTTTCAGGGCTCGTGGCCGCCGCGGCCGCGTTGCCCGATGCGCGCGTCGTCCGGTTTGCCGACGCCTTTCCCGACATCCTGGCCGCCTGCGACCTGTCCGTGAGCCTTGCCGGTTACAACACCGTCATGGCGCTGCTCGCCGCCGGGGCGCGGGGGCTGGTCCTGCCTTTCGACCAGAACCGGGAGCAGCGCATGCGGGCGGAGAGGCTTGCCGAATTGGAGCTCCTCGGCATGCTTGCGCCGGAGGATCTTGCCCCGGCGCGCCTTGCCGCGCGTTGCGTCGCCACCCTGGACGCGCCGCGCCCGCCCAGGGCGGTCATCGATCTGGACGGCGCGCGGGGCACGGCGGCGGTCCTGGCCTCGTTTTAAATGCGGCGAAACAGCGCGTCCCCCGAAACGATCCTGCCTCCCGCGTCGCGGAAGAAATCGTACATCCCGTCAAGCCTGAAGCCGAATCCCTTGAGAAACGCCTCCAGTTCCGGCAGCAGCGCCTGCCCGGCGTAGAGCGGGGCCAGCGCCGCTTCGGCGACCACGACCGAAACGCCCGGGAGGAGCTTCGTCGCGCCGCGAAGCGCCGGCAACTCGTAGCCCTGCAGGTCGAGCTTGATCACGTCCGCGCGCCCAAGCACCGTGTCCAGCCGCGCCACCGCCACCTGCTCGGTGACCGTGACCGCAAGCGCCTCCCCGGCGTATTTGCCGTGGATGCCGGTCGGCGGCAGCAGCGAGGACAGCGTCGGCCGGTTCATGACGGCAAGGGGCAGCGTGGTTTCCGTTTCGCCCAGCGCCAGGGCGTGGGCGCGCACCCGGACGTCCCCGGCAAAGCGCTTGGCGAGCTTGCGGACCAGCCGCGTCTGGGGCTCGAAGGCCTCCACGCGCGCCTGGGGGAACGCCGCAAGGAGCCTGGCCGCCACATTGCCCTTGTTGGCCCCGCCGTCCACGATCACGGGCGCGTGGGGCAGGGGCAGCGCCTCCAGGCGCGAAAGCCAGCCTTCTCGGGTCATGAA
>JAEWPX010000162.1 GCA_023399375.1 Pseudomonadota bacterium
CTTCCCGCCTTTTCTTCTCTCTCCCCCCTCCCACACCCTTACGACGGGCTGACCAGGATCACGACGCGCCGGTTCTTGGCCTGGTTCTCGGGGATGGAGCGGCCGGCTGCGTCGGTGTTGGGGGCCACGGGCATGGTGTCGGCGAGGCCTTCGACGCGCAGGTGTTCACGCGCCACGCCGTGGTCGATGAGAAAGCGCGCCACGCGGCTGGCGCGGGCCGAGGAGAGTTCCCAGTTGGAGGGGTAGAGCCAGGATTCGATGGGCAGGTTGTCGGTGTGGCCTTCGACGGTCACTTTGTAGGGCGTGCCGGCCAGCGTCGTGGCGATGTCGCGCAGAAGCGGCAGGCCGGCGGGTTTGATGTCGGCGCTGGCGAGGTCGAAGAAGGCCGCGCCGCGCAGGCTCAGTTCCACGCCGTTTTCGCGCGGTACGATTTCGACGGCTCCCGAGGTGATGTCGAGTTTGCCGGCGAGTTCCTTGCGGATGTCGTCCAGGCTTTTGCGCGTAGGGCCGGTGCGTTCGGCGTCGGGATGGCGGTCCGGGCCTTTGCCTTCGGTGGGTGCGGCGGGTTTTTCTCCCGGGATCTGCGGCTTGGTTCCCGATTCTCCGGGGAGGGGCTGGTCCTTGGGCGTTTCCGGCGTCAGGGGCGGCGTTTCGCTTTTGAGCGTCGTATGGCTGACCTTGGAGCGCACGTTGGACGGCTCCGGGGCTTTTTCCGGTTTGGGTGGGGCCGTCTTGGCGGCGACGGGCGGCGCTTCGGCGGTTTTTTGCCGGGGCGCGGGCCGTTCCGTGAGCATGGCTTTCTGCATGGAGTCGGCCACGCGCTCGTAGCGGTTGAGGTCCACGTGGGACACGGCCACGAGGAGCAGGAAAAAGCACAGAAGCAGCGTCATCATGTCGGCCATGGAAATGGGCCAGAGATCCTCCTCGTCATGGCGCTGCTTGCGCAGTTCGGAAATGCTGACGAGCGAAGCGCCGGGTTTGCGGCGGGTCGGGACCATCTCAGGCGTCCCCTTCGGCCTCGCGCCGTTCGATGGAGGCCCAGCGCCGCGTGGGCAGGTAGGCCTTGAGCTTGTCGAGCACGATGGCGGCCGGGGTCTTGTCCTTGATGAACAGGGTGCCGTCGCGGATGACGCACATGAGCACCACGCGCTCCTCGATGAGCTTTTCCACCTTGATGGCGATGGGCAGGAAAATGAGGTTGGCGAGGAGGATGCCGTAGAGCGTGGTGGTGAGCGCCACGGCCATGTGCGCGCCGAGGTTGCCGAGACCGGCGCTCATGGACTGCATCATGCCGATGAGTCCGATCAGTGTGCCGATCAGGCCGTAGGCCGGGGAGAGCCTGGCCATGGTGCGGTAGATGCCGGCCGAGGACATGTCCTGCTGGTAGGTCTGCTCGATGCGCGTGTCGAGGATTTCCTGGATTTCCTCGCGGGAGTAGCCGTCCACGAGCATCTGGATGGCGTTTTGCAGGAATTCGTTCTCGATGCCGGGCAGGGCGGTTTCCAGGTGGATCTTGCCACGGGACGAGGCTTGGCGGGCTATGGAGACGATTTCCTCGATGTAGTTGTCCGTAGGCAGCTCCTCGCGCCTGAGCGCCACGAGGAAGGTGTTGAACACCCGCATGACTTCCTTCATGGGGAAGCAGATGAAGGTCGAGGCCAGGGTGCCGCCGAGCACGATGGCCAGGCCCGGGAGGTTGATGAACACTCCGGCGCTGTCCGTGGACAGGAAGGTGGCGAACCCCAGGATGGTGATGCCGAAGACGATGCCGATGACGGTGGCGATGTTCACGAGGCCAGTCCCTTGATGGCTTTGATGCGGTCGAGCAGTTCCTTTTCCACGTCGGCGACCTCGTCCTCGTCGGGATCGCCCAGGGCGGCGGCTTCTTCGCGCACCACGGCCGCGATTTTCTTCGAGAGGTTCTTTAGGATTTTCTCGCGGGCCGCCTCTCCGGCCGCGGCCAGGGCCACGGCCACCTTGTGGAAGCCCAGTGCGGAGAAGGTTTCCTGGAGCGTGGCATTGTCGACGCTTATGATGTCGTCGATGCGCGCGAGGTCCGCCGCGGCCAGGCGGGGCCGGCGCGCCTGGCGGAAGAATTCCAGGCCCATGGCTTCGATGTAGGCTTGCGCGCGGGCCTTGTGGAAGAAGAAGAGCTCCTCGGGAATCTCCCGGTAGCCGATCTTCTTGTAGAGGATGTCCGGCGAGGACTGGGCTTCGTTGGCGAAATCGACCAGATCGAAGAATTCCAGGTCCACGGCGAAGTCGGGATGGTCGCGGTATTCCCGGGCCACGTTCTTGGCCACGGCCAGGAAGTTGTCGGCGTCGGGCAGGCGCAGCAGACGGTCGCGCACGAATTTCGTGCCGGGCTTCTTGTGGCCGAGCAGCGGGTCCTCGCGGCTGAAGCTGCCTTTGACGTCGGTGAGCACAACCAAGCGCAACTTCTTGAGCCGGTCGAACACGGCGTCGATCTCGATCTGGCTCAGAAGCAGGATGTCCTTGAGGGTGCGCGAGAGTTCGGCGTAGCTTATGTCCTGCGCCCCGGAGCGCACGGCTCCCTGCCAGCACAGGGCCGTCACGCGGCACACGGACCAGAAGGCGTTGCCCGAGGGGCGGTCCGTGATCTGCTCGGACAGCGCGCGCACGCGCTCGACCAAGTAGCCCGTGAGCAGCTGCACCGGCCGGGGGCTTTTGAGCAGCATGGTGCGCAGCAGGCGCTGGTCGCACACGAGCGCCTCGGTGTATTCGAGGGCTTCGGCGAAGCTCGAGCGGGCAGCGCCGCCCACGGCCCCCATCTCGCCCACCATTTCGCCCGGGCCGCGTTCGCCAAGCCCCACACGCTTGTTGTTGACGAGGCGATAGATGGCGACCCGCCCCTTCTTGATGATGTAGGCCACATCGCTCGGCTGGCCTTCCTTGAACAGGACTGCGCCCTTGTGGAAGGTCCGTACGATGGAGTCGCGGTCGTCTTCGTCCTCGAGGTCGATGTCCTGGCGCATGCCCTGCCTCCCGTTCCGCTCTGGGCGGCCGGATATCCCATCGCGTTTCACCCTACGGACAACACCCGGCAAGTTCAAGAACCCCGGCCGGCGAAGCCCGCAATTCCCTGGAACTTTCGGGCCTTTTACAAGGCGCGGCAAAGAGGCTACAACGCGGCATCATTTTTTGTGAGGTGACGCTTGGGCAAGGAAAGCGCCTGCCGCGACGTGAAGCTCCTGTCCGTGGCCCCGTGCGGCCCCGAGGGGGCGGCGCACGGCTGCTATCTGCTGGAACTGGAAAATCCCGGCCTGGGACCGGCCGTGGCCGGCCAGTTCGTCATGGTCCGGCCGGAGCGGTTCGGCCAGAATCCTGTCTGGCCGCGTCCGTTTTCCATCTGCCGGCTGACGTCGGCGACGCTGACGCTTTTCGTCCAGGCCTGCGGCCGGGGCACGGATATCCTGTGCGGGCTTGCCGCCGGGGACCGGGTCACGGTCTGGGGGCCGCTCGGGCAGGGATTCGCGCTTGCGCCGCAAACGCCCACGGTCATGCTGGCCGGCGGCGTGGGCATCGCACCGTTCGTGGAATACGCGGCCACGCATCCGGCCCCGTCCAACCTGTCCCTGGTCTTCGGCCATCGCCAGCCGCTTTCCTGCTATCCTTTCGACGCGTTGGCGGAAATCGTCGGCCGCGCCGAGGCGTTTTGCGAGAAAAGACCCGAGGATTTGCCGGCGTTCATCGAACTGCTGGACAGGACCGTGGCCGCCGCCGCGGCCGGGCTGATCCTGGCCTGCGGCCCCAGGCCCTTTCTGCTTACGGTGGCGCGGCTATCGCGCAAGTACAGCGCCCGGGCGCAGGTGTCGCTTGAAAACCGCATGGCCTGCGGCGTGGGCGGGTGCCTGGGCTGCGTGGAGAAAAACACCCTGGGCGCGTACGTGCAGACGTGCACCGAGGGTCCGGTCTTCTGGGTCGAGGAACTGGCCCTTGCGGAGGACGCATGAGCGCGGATGCAAGCGTGCGCCTGGCCGGGCTGGCGCTTAGAAATCCGGTTATGACCGCCTCGGGCACGTTCGGCTACGGCCTGGAGTTCGCGCCCTACGGCGATCTGGAAGCGCTTGGCGGCATCGTGGTCAAGGGCTTGTCGCTCAAACCCCGCCTGGGCAATCCCATGCCGCGCATCGCCGAGACGCCGTGCGGGATGTTAAACGCCATCGGCCTGCAAAACTGCGGCGTGGAAAAGTTCCTGCGCGACAAGCTGCCGCTGCTGCCCCATGCGACAACGCCGATCGTCGCCAACCTCTACGCCTGCGACGCCGACGAGTTCGCCGAGCTTGCCGGCGTGTTGTCGGCCGCGCAGGGCGTGGCGGCGCTCGAGGTCAATATTTCCTGTCCCAACGTCAAGGCCGGCGGCATCGCCTTCGGCCAGGACCCGGCCATGGCCGGCAGGCTGGCCGAGGCCGTGAAAAAGCGCGCCGGGGACAAGCCCGTCTGGGTCAAGCTCTCGCCCAACGTCACGGACATCGTGGAGATCGCCCGCGCGGCGGTCCTCGGCGGCGCGGACGCGCTGACCTGCATCAATACGCTCACGGGTATGGCGGTCGATATCCGCACGCGCAGGCCCCGCCTGGCCAACGTGATCGGCGGGCTGTCCGGCCCGGCGATCAAGCCCGTGGCCTTGCGCTGCGTCTGGCAGGTTTGCCGGGCGGTTTCGGCTCCGGTCATCGCCGTGGGCGGCATCAGCTGCGCCGAGGACGTGCTGGAATTCATCCTCGTGGGCGCGCACGCGGTGCAGATCGGCACGGCCAACTTCATGCGGCCGGACATGGCGTTTCGCATCGCCGAACGTCTGCCGGAGTTGATGGAAGAATTGGGGATAGAGAGCCTCGACGCCTACCGGGGAAGCCTTTCCAGCTAGCGTAAAATGCTCGCATTTTCCGTGCCGCAATGTGCGGTTCGGCCTTCTCTCGCGCCGGGGCAGGACGGAATCGTCCTGCCCCGGTTTTTCATTTTTGGGCATCGTTTCGGAGTTTTCCACAGTTCGGCCCTTTTGAGGTCGCAAATCCGCCTGCGGCACGTCCGGGAGCGGCGTTTTCGCGGGCCATGCACCGGGCGCGTCCGCCCACGCGTCGCGAGGCCGACCCTTATGTTTCAAGTTCGAAATATTCACCCCGTTTTTGCCTGCGCCGCGTTCGGAAAAGCGACATGCGTGCCCGCTGTGGCAGTGTTCGTGTGACGGCGGCGTCCTTCCCTGGCAGCGCAGGCATCCCTCCCTGAAAACTGGGCGCGCGGCCGGCCGTTGCACCGGCCTTTCCCGTACGCCGCGGCAGAGCGTGACCGGGAAAACCGGTTGAAACGAACCTTGATTGACAATTCGGTGATTTGCCCGGCCCGGTTCCCCATGGTACTGGCCCGCCAAACTTTTTTGAGGGGGCGATATGCTGCAAAGCGGCGATACGGCCTTTGTCCTCATCAGCGCGGCGCTGGTGCTGCTCATGATTCCGGGACTGGCCCTTTTCTACGGCGGCATGGTGCGCAAGAAAAACGTGCTCGGCACCATCATGCAAAGCTTCATCCTGATTTCCCTGGTCACCTTCGAATGGGTCTACCTCGGCTATTCCCTGTCCTTCGGCCCGGACATCAAGGGACTGATCGGCTCCCTGAGCTGGGTGGGATTTGCCGGGGTCGGCGCCGCGCCCAACCCGGACTACGCCGCAACCGTGCCCCATCTGGCCTTCGCCATGTTCCAGTGCATGTTCGCGGCCATCACGCCGGCGCTTATTACCGGAGCCGTGGCCGAACGCCTGCGCTTCGGGCCGTTTCTGGTCTTTTCCCTGGCCTGGACCATCCTGGTCTACAATCCCGTTTGCCACTGGGTCTGGGGCAACGGCGGCTGGCTCAAGGAAATGGGCGTGCTGGATTTCGCCGGCGGCATCGTCGTGCACCTGACCTGCGGCGCGGCCGCCTTGGCCGCGGTGCTTGCGACCGGGCCGCGTAAGGACCACGGCCGGCATCAGATCGTGCCGCACAACCTGCCCATGACGCTGCTCGGCACGGGCCTTTTGTGGTTCGGCTGGTTCGGCTTCAACGCCGGCAGCGCCCTGGCCGCCGACGGCGTGGCCGTGGGGGCCTTCGCCGCGACCCATCTCGGCGGCATGGCCGGCATGGCCACTTGGTGCGTCATCGAATGGTGGCACCGCGGCAAGCCGACGACCCTGGGCGCGGCCTCCGGGGCCGTGGCTGGCCTTGCCACCATCACGCCGGGCGCGGGCTTCGTCTCCCCGGGTTGGGCCGTCGCCATCGGCATGCTGGCCGGGGCCGTGTGCTACGGCGCGGTGCTGGTCAAGGCCCGTTTGCGCTTCGACGACAGCCTGGACGTGGTGGGCATCCACGGCGTCGGCGGCGTGCTCGGCACGCTCCTGGTCGGCGTCGCGGCGAGCAAACTGGTCAACCCGGCCGGGGCCGACGGCCTGGCTAGCGGCAATCCCCATCAACTCGGCGTCCAGGTGCTGGCCGTGGTCGCGGTCGGCGTTTTCGCCTTTGTCGTGAGCTGGCTGCTGCTCGTGGCCGTGCGCGCTTTCATGGGACTGCGGCTTGCGCCCCAGGCCGAAACCATTGGCCTCGACCTCTCGGAACACACCGAAGCCGCCTACGGCGAATAGCGGACAACCTTACGACCGACCTGGGCCGCGGGCCCAAGTCCCGGGAGCGCCATGAAACGCATCGAAGCCGTTATTCGGCCGTTCAAGCTCGACGAGGTCAAGGAAAAGCTCGCCTCCGTCGGCATCAAGGGCATGACCGTGGAGGAGGTGCGGGGCTTCGGCCGCCAGCGCGGCCATAAGGAAATCTACCGTGGCGCGGAGTACAAAGTGGATTTCGTGCCCAAGGTCAAGATCGAACTGATCGTGGAGGACGCGGTGGCGCCGATGCTCATCGCGGCCATCCGCGAGGCCGCGCATACGGGAGAGGTGGGCGACGGCAAGATCTTCATCCTGGACATGGGCGACGCCGTGCGCATCCGCACAGGAGAAACCGGCGGCGACGCGATTTAGTGAGAGAGGGGAAGGGAGGAACTCCTTTGGCGGCCGGAAGGGGGGATGCCCCCTTTCCGGTCCTCCCTGTTAACGAGAACTGGCCGCCCCGGACGGGGAGGACGACGCCGTCACGTTACCGCTGCGCGGTGACGTTTTGGTGGCGGGAGATCAGCCCTGGCGCAGGGCTCCCACGATGTTCATGCGCGAGGCGCGCACGGCCGGCAAAAAGCCGCCGACCACGCCCATGACCAGGGAAAAGGCCAGGGACAGGGCCACGATCCAGGGCGCGAGGGCGAACTTGAAGGAGAGTTCGGAAAACGTCTGGAAGTTGGTGGTGGAAAAGGAGACGAAGGAAAGCCCGGCCGCAAGGCCCACGCCCGCCACGCCCCCGAGCAGGCCGAGGAACAACGATTCGAGCAGAAACGCGGCCAGGATGCTTCCGCGCGTGAAACCGATGGCGCGCAGGGTGCCGATTTCCGGTACGCGGTTGGCCACGGCGGAATACATGGTGATCGTGGCCCCGATCATCGCGCCCAGCGAAAAGATGGCCGTGAGCGCCACGCCGAGGACCGTCAGGAACTTGCGCATCATGTCCGACTGCTTCTCGTAATAGCGCGTCTCGCGCCAGGCCTCGGCCTGCAAGCGAGGGTCGGCCTCCACGGCCTCCTTGAAGGCGTCGAAAAGCCCGGGTTCGCGCAGCCCCGTGACCACGATCGAATAGGCCCCGCGTCCGAAGGCCGGCATGAGCTGGTCCGCGTCGCCCCAGATCTCCGAGGAAAATCCGGTCTGCCCGGCATCGAAGATGCCGACGATGGGCCACTCGCGTTTGCCGAAGCGCAGGCTCTGGCCGATCTCCGCGTTCTCGAACCCCTTGACCACGGCCGTGCCGACCATGATTTCCGGCGTGCCCGGGCGCGGCAGGCGGCCGGAAGCGAGGCGTATCTGCGGCCGCAGCGCCAGGGAGGCGGGTTCCGTGCCCCGGATGACCACGTTGGAGGTCTTGCCCGTGGATTTTTTCGTGAGGCCGATCAGCACCACGGATTCCTTCGCCGCAAGCGCTTGGCCGTCGCCGCCGAGCGCGATCTCGGGCCGGGTGGCGATGGCCGCGGCCTGGGCGCGCTCGATGCCGCTTTGCACCTCGGTTTCCGAACCCTTGCGCAGCACGATGGCGTTTCCGGGCGACCCCGTGGCCACGAGGGTCTGGCGCAGGCCCTCGGCCAGCATGAGCGTGGCCGCGAACACGAAGACCACGAGCGCCATGCCGCCGGCGGTCAGCGCCGTGGTCAGGCGGCGTGTGCTCAAGTTGCGCCAGGAATAGGCGAGCGGCACGGCCATCAGCCGATCCTCCGGAACGCTGCGGCGATGCGCACCGTGCCCACGCGCACGGCCGGGGCCGCGGCGGCCAGCACGCCCACGGCCGCGCCGAAGGCCGGGATGAGGAGCATGGTTTCGCGCGAGACGAAGAAAATGGGGAAATACTGGGCCAGGTTCTTGGCGAACGCGTCGGTGATGGCCGGCAGCAGGCCCATGGCCAGGGCCGCGCCGGATAGGGACAAAAGCAGGGATTCGGCCAGGAGCATGAGCCCGAGCGCCGGGCCGGGGAAGCCGAGGGTTTTGAGCACCGCGAATTCCCCCAGCCGCTCCCGGGCGGACATGGCCATGGTGTTGGCGGCCACTGCCAGGATGATGACGATGACCACGTAGGAGACCACGGTGATGGCCATGAGGATGGCTTCGCTCATGGAGACGAAGCCCATCTGGAAGGCCTTTTCCGTCTCGGTCAGGGTCTCGGCCTGGGAATTGCGAAAGATCGCGTCGATGTTCTTGGAGATCTCCGCCGCTTTCGTGGCGTCGTCGATGCCGATCATGAAAAAGCCCGTCTGGCCGGCGCGGCGCGGGGACGTCTTTTTCATGACCTCGTCGACGTAGGCCCAGTGGAGATAGAGCACGGTCTCGTCGGTGTCCGGGCGCGCGCCCTTGTAGACGGCGCGGATGGTCATGGGCCACTGCCCCGGAAAGATGGTGCCGCGCAGGGTGACGGTGTCGCCCACGCGCCAGTGGAAGCGGTCGGCCAGCTTGCGGCCGATGACCGCGCCCTTGCGGTCGGTCAGGAACGCCTTCTGTTCGGCAGGCGTGACCACCAGTTCCGGGTAGAGTCGGAAGAAATCCTCGGCTTCCACGGCGAAATTTGCGAAAAAGTTCTTCTCGTCGAGGTAGACGCCGCCGAACCAGTTGCCGGCGGCGACGATGTCCACGCCCGTGACCTGGCGGATGCGGCCCTTGTAGGCGTAGGGCAGGGGCTGGGTCAGGGAGACGGCGTTGCGTGTGACGAGCCGGTTGGCCGAGGAGGCCGACACACCGGCGTGCCAGGCGTCGAGGACCGTGCGCATGAGCCCGAAGGCCGTCAGCGCAATGGCCACGCCGACGATGGTCAAAAGCGACCGCAGGCGGTGGCGGAAGGCGTTCTTGACGATGAGCCTAAGGAGCAACACGCAGTTCGCCCTTGTCGAGCTCGCGGACGAGGTGGGCGGCCTCGGCGGCCCGGTGGTCGTGGGTGACCATGACGATGGTCTTGCCCAGTTCCCTGTTGAGGCGGCCCAAAAGCGCCATGATGTCCGCGGCGGATTGCCGGTCCAGGTCGCCCGTGGGCTCGTCGGCGACGATGATGTCCGGGTCGGTGACGATGGCTCGGGCGATGGCCACGCGCTGCTGCTGGCCGCCGGAAAGCTGGGCCGGTTTGTGGTCCGTGCGGTCGGGCAGGCCCACGGCAGTGAGCGCCGTCAGGGCGTGCTCACGGCGCGCCCTGGCGGAAAGGCCGGTTAAAAGCAGCGGCAGTTCCACGTTTTCGAGCGCCGTGAGCACCGGGATCAGATTGTAGAACTGGAAGACGAAGCCCACGTGGCGGCTGCGCCAGGCGGCGAGCTCTCCTTCGCTTAAGGTCGTGATGTCCGTGCCGCCGATGCTGATCGTGCCGGCGTCCACGGCGTCGATGCCGGCGATGCAGTTTAAAAGCGTGGATTTGCCCGAGCCCGAGGGGCCGATCAGCGCCAGGAACTCCCCTGCGGCGATGTCGAAGGTGATGTCGGAAAGCACGGGGATGACCTGATCGCCGCGCCGGTAGGACTTCGACAGGTGGGCAATTTCGATCAGCGGCTGCGTCATGGACATGGGCCGGGCTCCGGGGCGGCTTTGGAAAATTCTCCGATATGCGGCCCGCAAAGGGCGACCAGGTCGGCCGGAGCGATCTCCAGGGTGCGGTCGGGCCGGCCCAGGCCGCAGTAGAGCGTGGGGCTTATGCCCAGGACGTCGGCGTCGAGGAAAAGCGGCATGCCGGCAACAAGCGACAGGGGCGAGACGCTCCCGGGAGGCAGGCCGAGGCTTGCGAGCACTTCGTCCGGGGCCAGGGCGCGCAGGTCGCGACGGGAAACGCCGCACAACGCCGCGAGCGCCGGGTAGGCCACGCGGCGCGTGCCCCGAAGCGCGGCCAGGACCACCGCGCCGCTGCGCAGGCCGAAGGCGATGGTCTTGACGATGCGCGCCGTGTCGAAATCGAGGTTGGCGGCCGCTTCCTCCACGGTGCGCGTGGCCTTGTGGCTGTGGATTGTATGGGGCAGCCCGCTTTGCTGCACAGTTTCAAGCAGTTGCGCGAAGGCGTCGTCGCCTACGGCAAACAGAGGAGCATGCGGCGCATTCATCGCGCTTCGCCCACTATTCTAACAAAATACAAAATCACCCTTTCGGGAGGTCCAGGAGGGGCACTGCCCCTCCTGGCCGCCGGAGGCATTCTTCTTCTAGCCATCCCCATCACCCCTCGGCCAGGGTCACGGCGTCGCCGGAGGCGAGCTTGTCCGGGGGCGAGAGCACGACCTTGAGCCCGGATTCCAGGCCCGAGGTCACTTCGCGCATGTCGCCGAGGGCTTCGCCGAGGGTCACCGGGGTGAGCACCACCTTGCCATCCTTGATGACGAAGACGGCGTCGCGCCCGTCGCGCGTGGTCACGGCCGCGGCCGGCACGGCCAGGCGCGGCGTGGTCTCGGCCGGGGTCAGCGCGCGCGAGAGAAAGGCCGCCTTGGCGCTCATTTCCGGCAGCACGCGCGGGTCCAGGGCGTCGAAACGCACCTTGACGAGCACCGTGGCCTTGGTGCGGTCGGCCGTGGGCACGATCATGTGCACCTTGCCGGGAAAGCGCTCGCTCGGGATGGCGTCGAGCATGATTTCGCAGGGCTCGCCCACGACCACCTGGCGCAGGCTCGATTCCGAGACGTCCACCTCCACGGCGAGCGAGCTCATGTCCGCGATGGTGACCACGGCGGCCTTGGACGTGGAAGAGGCGCCAAGCGGCGAGATGATGTCGCCGACGTCGGCGTTTTTGGTCAGCACCACGGCGTCGAAGGGCGCTTCGAGGTCGGTGTAGGTCAGCTGCGCCTCGGCCTGGTTCAGGGCTTCGGCGCGGGCCTTGAGGTTGGCCTTGGCCTGTTCCAGGGTGGCGGCGGCCTTTTTGAGCCGCGCTTCGGCGGTGTCGTAGTCGGAGCGGGCCACATAGTCGCCGGTCACGAGTTTTTTCATGCGCCCGTAATGGATGCGCGCGTCGGCGAGCTCCGCCTCGGCCGAGGCGATCTGGTACTTGGCCGCTTCCATGTCGTGGCGGGCCTGATCGCGCGTGGCTTCGACGTCGGCGCTCTCCAGGCGCGCCACCACCTGGCCCTTTTGCACCCGGCTGCCTTCCTCCACGCCGAGCCAGACGAGTTGGGCCGTGGCCTTGGTGGCGAGCGCCGCCTTGCGTTGGGCCACGACGTAGCCGCTGGCCGTCAGCTTCGTCAGCGTGCGCGACGGGTAGGCAAGGCCGACGGTCGCGGCCGAGACGGTGAACGTGCGCGGCGAAAACATCCAGGCCGCCACGACGGCTGCAAGAAGCGCCGCCAGGACATAGGGCCAACGGCGGCGACGGCGACGCGGCCTGCCGCCGCCCGTGAACCGGTCGGACTTGTCCTCTGCGGTGATGCGCAGGGCTTCCAGGGTATCGCTCATGGGACTCCCGTTTTGTGTTCCCGGGGTCATGGCAAGCCGCAGGGCGTCCGTCAAGACGCAACGGCACGAATTCTGTTACGCTTTCGGTCTAGGAAAGCCACAAACTGTTCTCCATCTGGTCGATGAGTTTCCTGTGTCCCGCCGGAAAAGCGAAGCGGGCCAGGGTTTCGGGCGCGACCCAGAGGCTTTCCTGCGCGGCGGTCAGCGTCGGTTCGGGCGGCGTTGCGGCGTTTTTTTCGCCGTCGGTCAGGTGCAGCAAGAAACAGTGCAGCGTCACGCGGTAGGTGGTGTAGCCGTGGCGGATCACGGCGAGCTTGGCGGAAACGGCGGTGGGAAAGTCCGTTTCCTCGCGAAATTCCCGCACGATGGCCGCCTCGGGCGTCTCGCCCTCCTCGATGCGCCCGCCCGGGAATTCCCAGAGGTTGCCCCAGGCCCCGGCAGGCAGCCTTTTCTGGATGAACACCTTGCCGTCGTGGACGAGCACGCCCGTGGCAACCAGGAGCGGGGTGATGTCCTTGGATTTGGACAGCACCGGCCGGTCGGCCACGATGCCGAGGTGGCGCGCCTGGCACGCGCCCTCAAGGGGACAGCGGGCGCAATCCGGGTTTTTCGGTCGGCAGACGAGGGCCCCGAATTCCATGAGCGCCTCGTTGAAATCCCCGGCCTGCCCTGGCGGCAACAATTTGCGCGCGAGCGCCTCGGCCCGGGCGCGGCCGGCCGGTTCCTTGACGGGCGCGTCGATGTCGCACACCCGCGCGAGCACGCGCAGCACGTTGGCGTCCACGGCCGCCTCGTCGAGCCCGAGCGCCATGCTCGCCACGGCCCCGGCCGTGTAGGCCCCGACGCCGGGCAACGCGCGCACGGCATCGAACGTGGCGGGAAACGCGCCGCCGTGTTCGGCCATGATCCGCTTGGCCGCAGCGTGGAGGTTGCGGGCCCGGGAATAGTAGCCCAGGCCCTCCCAGGCCTTGAGCACCGCGTCCTCGTTTGCCGCGGCCAGCGCGGCCACGTCCGGGAAGCGGTCCATGAAGCGGTTGAAATAGACGACCACGCGGTCCATCTGCGTCTGCTGGGCCATGATTTCCGAAACCCAGACGGCATACGGATCGCGGCAACGCCGCCAGGGCAGGTCGCGTTTGTTGGCGGCGAACCAGTCGAGCAGAAGCGGCACGAAGGCGGAAGCGTCGGACATATGCAGAACCTCGCGGCCTATCCCATAATGCCGATTACGCCGCGAGGAAAGGGCGCTCGATTGCCAAGGCCGCGCCTTTCGGGGATAAGGCGAAGGAGAAAGCCCGAGGGAGGCCTGCCATGAGGCATGCGCTGGCGTACGTTTTTCTGGTCGTTTCCATCCTTGCCGGTTCCGCGTTGCCGGCCCTGGCCCAGGCCGGCGCGCCCGACGTGCCGCCGGCCCTCGAACCCTGGCGGGGATTTTCCCTGCACGGCGCGACCGAGCGGCTGTGCCCGCCGGACGGAGGCGACGCCAAGGCGCGCATCTGCCTGTTCCCGTCGCGGCTCGACGTGAACGTCGATGCGACGGGCGCGGATTTCACGCTTGCGGCGCGGCTTTTCGACACCGCCGCCGTTGCGATGCCGTATGGCGCGGGCGTGTGGGTCGCGGCGGTGCGCGAGGGCGGCAAGGCGCTCCCGGTGGTCGCCGGGGAGCGCGGTCCCGTGGTCTGGCTCGGCCCGGGCGAGCACGTCCTTGCCGGCCGCTTAGCCTGGAACTCCGCCCTCGAGGCGCTACGCCTGCCGCCGGGTGTCGGGCTCGTGACCCTGGCCCGCCAGGGCGCGCCCTCGTCGGTTGTCGTTTCGGCCTCGGGCGAGCTGTCCCTGGCCGGCGAAAAAGCGGCCAAGGCCGTGGAAAATACGGAACACGTCAAAATCTTTCGCCAGCTTGCCGACGGCGACCCGGCCACCCTGACGACGCTTTTCCGGCTGGAAGTCTCCGGGCTCGTCCGTTCCGTCACCCTGGCCGGGGCCGTGCCGCAAAAGGCCCTGGCCCTGGCCGTGCGCTCCCCCGTGCCCGCGACGCTCGGGCCGGACGGCAGCGTGGTTCTCGACGCAGGGCCCGGGCGCTACGACGTGGAGGTGATTTCACGTTTTGCGGGCAAGACCGGGAGCATCGGCCCGGTTGCCGCGCCCTACGGCCGCGAGGTCTGGTCGTACCGCGCCGCGCCCGAATTGCGCGAGACGCGCCTGGAAGGCGCGCCGGCCCTGGACCCCAAGACCGCCGACGTGCCCGAGTCCTGGCGCGACCTGCCGGCCTTCGCCGTGGCCGAGGGCGCTGCGCTCGACATCCGCGAACTGGGGCGCGGCGCGCCTCCGGGCCGCGACGCCCTGACGGTCTCGCGCGAGATGTGGCTCGACATGAGCGGCGTGGGCTTAAGCGTCCACGACACGCTTTCGGGCGAGAACCGCTCCCGCTTCACGCTCGCCATGGCCGCGCCGGGCGAACTCGGCCGGGTCGTCGCGGACGGCCGGGACCAGCCCGTGCTGCTGCTCGGCAAGGACGGGGCCGCGCGGGGCGTGGAGCTGCGCGCTTCGCGCCTGTCCCTTTCCGCATTCTCCCGCTATCCCGACGCCGGCGCATCCCTGCCGGCCGGCGGCTTCGACCGGGAATTCACGCACGTGACGGCTACGCTCCACTTGGCTCCGGGCTGGGCGCTTTTTTCCGCCACAGGGCCCGACGCCGTGCGTGGCGGCCTGCTTTCGCCCTGGACGCTGCTCGACGGCTTTTTGGCCCTGGTCGTGGCCGTGGCCGCCTTTTCCCTGCGCGGGAGGGCGGCCGGTCTGGCGCTTGGGCTTTTTCTGCTGCTCTCCTGGCACGAGCCGGACGCGCCCACGGGCGTGTGGGTGTTCGTGCTGTGCGGGCTGGCCTTGCTGCGCCTGGCGTCCGATGCCGGCCGCCTCGCCGGCCATGCCGGCGTGCGGCGTTTTGCCGTGCTCGTCTTTGCGGCCTCCCTGGTCTGTCTGGTCGTCCTTTCGATTCCTTTTCTGTCCTCGCAGTTGCGTGGGGCCGTCGCGCCGCAGATCGTACCGCCGGCCGCCGAACTGTTGCCCCGCCTGGCGATGCAGGAAAATGCGGCCATGGCCCCCGCGCCGCCTCCTGCCGCAGTGAAGGGGAAAGCCAGGGCGCTGCAGATGGCCGCCCCCGCCGCCGATGCCGCCGCCGGCGGGGCCGCGCGGGAGCTGCCGGAAGAGGATCCGGAGGCCTTGGTGCAGACCGGGCCGGCCATGCCGGACTGGCGCTTCGCCACCGCGACCATGACCTGGAACGGGCCGGTCGCGCCGGGAGAGCGCTTGCGCCTCTATCTCGTGCCGCCTTTCGCTTCGCGCCTGCTGCATCTGCTGCGCGCGCTCCTTTGGGGCGCGGCGCTTTTCCTGCTCTGCGACCGGGCGCGCCTGCGCCGCGTGCGCCTGGCTTCCGTCGGCACGGGCGCGGTCCTTCTTTTCCTTGTCGGCCTTGCCCCGTCGGCGCGGGCCGCGGATTTCCCGGACCGGCAATTGCTGGAGACGCTGCGCGACCGTTTGACCGAACCGCCCCTTTGTCTGCCGCACTGCCTGGGCAGCCCTTCTTTCGAGGTGCGCCTGGAGGGCGGCCGGCTGGTCGTGACCACGGCTATCGACGCCGCCGCGCGCGTGGCCGCGCCGCTGCCGGCGGTCTCCGAGGGCTGGCGGCCCGACGCCGTGACCCTGGACGGCGCGCCGGGCGCGACGCTTACGCGCGCGGGGGACGCGCTCAAGGCGCTCGTCGAGCCCGGCCGGCATGTGGTGGTCCTGTCCGGGCCGGTTCCGGCGGCCGTTTCCTTTACCGTGACGCCGGCGCTCGCGCCGGGCAAGGTCACCGTCGCCGCTCCGGGCTATCGCATCCGCGGCCTGGATGCGCGCGGCATGCTCGCCGGGCCGCTGGAGCTGACCCGGGCCGCGCCCCAAGGTGCCGCTCCCGGCGGCCGGGCGGCCCCGTCGGCGCAACCGGCCGGCCGCGACATCCCGCCCTTTTTCGAGGTACGGCGCGTGTTGCGCCTGGGCCTTGCCTGGGAGGTGGAAACCGAGGTCGTGCGGCGCTTTCCGGCGGACGTCGCGGCCGTTGCCCGTGTGGCGCTTCTTTCCGGCGAGCATCCGGACGCCCCCGGCGTGACCGTCGCCGGCGGCATGGCCGAGGCGGCCTTTCCCGCGGGCGTTGCGCGCGTCTCCTGGCGCTCGCGCCTGACGCCCCGGGAGTCCGTGGCCCTTGCCGCGCCGTCGGGGACGGACGTGGTCGAGGTCTGGGAGCTGACCGCCGCGCCGTTTTACGACGTGACGTTCTCCGGCGTGCCGCCCGTGGCGCTCCTTGGGCCTTCGGGCGAGTGGCGGCCGCGTTTCGTGCCCTGGCCGGGCGAGACGCTCGACGTGGCCGTTTCCCGGCCCAAGGCCGCGCCGGGCGAGGCGCTCACCCTCGAGCGGGCGGCGCTTGTAACGCGTCAGGGCGGCGCAATGCGCGAGAGCACGTTATCCCTGCGATTTCGCGTGGCAAAGGGCGCGCGCCACGTGCTGACTCTGCCGTCCGGGGCCACGGTCACGCGTCTTGCCGTCGCCGGCCGCGAGACGCTGCCCACCGGCGAGGGCGGACAGGTGGGTTTTTCCCTGCCGCCCGGCGTGACGGACGTGGAGCTTGCTTTCCGGGAAACGGTCGGGCTCGGGCTTTTCCTGAAAACGCCCGCGCCGGACCTGGGCCTTCCCGCCGCATCCGCGACGACGCGTCTGGAATTGCCTCAGGGCCGCTGGCTGCTTGCCGTTTTCGCCGACACCTTCATGGGGCCGGCCGTGCTCTACTGGGGCTTCCTCGCCGTGGTGGCGGCCCTGGGACTTGGGCTTTCCTGCCTGCCGGACACGCTGCTCACCCGCGCGCAGTGGCTGCTCTACGCCCTGGGCCTGAGCCAGGCCGATCCCGGCGGCGTGGTCCTGGCCACGGCCTGGCTTGCGGCCCTGGGCCTGCGCCGGCGGCGCTGGCCCCAGGGCGCGCTGGCCTTCGACGCGATGCAAGCGGGACTCGTGGCTCTGACCCTGGCCGGCATGTTGTCGCTCTACGACGTGCTCGGCCAGGGCCTGCTCGGGCTGCCGCGCATGCAGGTGGCCGGCCCCGGCGCAGCGGGGGCGGGGCTTGTCTGGACCTGGGACCGCGTGGCGGGCGTGCTGCCCGCGGCCACGGTCGTTTCCGCGCCCATGGCGGTCTTCCGGGCGCTGATGCTGGCCTGGGCCGCGTGGCTTGCCTTCATGCTGCCGCGCTGGCTGCGTCTGGGCTTCGAGAGCGTCACCAGCGGCGGCGGCTGGCGCGCCCTGCGCCTGCCGCGCCGGCGTCCCAAGCCGGGTGGACCGGGCGACGACACTCCGGGGAGTGGTTCGGGCGCTGCGGGCGACGGACCGGGCGCGGCCGGAAGCTGAGCCCGGCGGTATGTTTTTTGAAGCTGTTCCTCCCGCCGGCACATTCCGCCGGCGGGAGGAACACCATGGATTCCCGGCATTGCTGCGTGTGCGGCCGCGCCATCGAGGCGCTTGATGTCTATATCCTGCGGGCGCAGGGAAAAATCTGCAGCCAGTGCGTGCTGGAGCGGGACATCCCGGTCGGCGGCGTGGCGACGCGCCGCCAACTGCGCCAGGGAGCAGTAAACCCTCGCCCACTCGGCCCCCGGCCTTTGGCCCCGGGCTTCCCGGCGCTTTGAAAACCCCCTTTTGCCATCCGCGAATCTATCTGCTAGGGAACCCTTGTTCGGTTTTGCACAAATTCGTTCCCAAGGGGTACCCGGCTCATGCAACTGACCACGCGTAGCCGATATGGCCTGCGCATGCTTCTCGACATCGCCCTTCACGGCGACGAGCGACCGGTGCGCATCCAGGACATCGCCAAACGCCGCAACATTTCCGTCAAGTATCTCGAGCAGTTGATTCGGGCGTTGAAAAAGGCCGGCTTCATCCACAGCAAGCGCGGCCCCAAGGGCGGCCATGTGCTCGCCGTGTCGCCGGAAGACATCCGTGTGGGCGATGTGGTCCGGGCCCTGGAAAGCCGGCCCGAGCTGACCGAATGCGTGGGCAACCCCGAAACCTGTGTCATCTCCGGCGATTGCGTCACACGCCAGATCTGGGCCCGGGCCACGGCCAGCCTGTTCCGGGAGCTCGACGCCATCCGCCTCGTCGATCTCCTCGTCCAGGCCCGTAAATCCGAGATCCTGGGTTTGCCCTGCTGCTAAGGCGCGGCTTGTTTGTCGCCCCGCCCGGCCTCAGTGCGTGGCTGCCCAGGCGCTGAAGCTCATGGGCGCGCCGCCGGGATTGGCCGCGGCGTAGGCGGCGAAGCGTGTAAGGAACGCGACCCGCGCCATGTAGAGCGGCTTTTTCCAGCCCTTGCGCGGCTGGCCGATGAGGTCCACACCGCCGGCCGCCGCTTGGGCGGCGACGATATCCTCCAGGGACTGGCCCGTGGGATTGCGGAGCAGGGCATAGAGCACCATGAACGTGGTGGTGCGCCCGTCCCCGGCATGGCAGTGCACGTGCAACCACGTATCCGGGGCCATGGTCCGGCAGTACTCCACGAACCGGTCCACCTGCGCCGCGTCCGGGGCCATTTCGTCGGTGACGTAGAGCCGCAGATAGCCCACGCCCCGCGCCGCAGTCAGCTGCGTCTCGGACGCGACGTCGACCACGTCCACGCGAAGCGTACGTGCCTTCCCGATGCCCCCGACCTTGTTCTTCGCCTCGATGACCGTCACTTGCGCCGTGCCGGCCTTGGCCAGGGCGGCCAGGCGCTGCGTTTCGTCGTGGGCCGCTTCCTCGGGCGTCTTGCCCATGTTGGCTTCGTCCTTCGGCGCAAACCAGCTCACGGGGCGGTCGTTGAGGAAGCCGTGCGATTCCTGGCGCAAATCGACGATGGTGAGCGGACCCGGCAGGGTGCGCGCGAGATTGTCGAGCCCGGCGGCGTCGAATTCCGAACTGCCCGACAGGCGCAGTTTTGCGCTCGCCGGGTCGCCCTTGGGGCCGCCGTCGGCCAGGCGGAAGTGGATGGGCAGGGCCTGCCCGGGCGGATAGTCGTAGATGAGTATGGGGCCGTCCGCGCCGGGGCCGGGTTTGGCCTTGGCCGCGGGCAGCGCGCGCTGCCATACGGCCAGTAGCACGAGGGAAAGGGCGCAGGCGAGCAGCCGGGGCAGGAGGCGGGTGGGGCGCGGCGTCATGGCGGTCTCCTCGGTTCTCCGGCCCGCAGCGGCCGGAGGCTGATGCTCCTCGGTAAAAGCCCGGCCGCGCTGTGTCAATGATGCGTCGCTATAAGGCGAAACGCAGCCCCGGCACGGCTTCGATGAGTCCGAGCTCCCGGCAGTGCTCGGCGAAGAACACGAGGCTCGCCTTGGCCGGGGCGTCCAGGTCGTAGTTGACCACGCGCAGGTAGTCGAGAAGTGCCGTTTCGCTGATCCAGTCGGGCCGCGACGGCGCGCGTACGAGGGAGGGCAGACGTTCGGGCAGGCCGGCGTTTATCGCCGCAAGCGCCGCGTGGAGCCTGGCGAGCGCCTCCAGTCGCTGCCCGGAAAGCCCGGTGCGCACGATCCACAGGGCGAAGACGAAAGGCGTGCCGGCGTAGTCGAACCAGGCCTGGCCCAGGTCCGTGACGTGCCAGCCGGCCGGGGGATCGAGGTAGCGCGCGAGGGCCAGATCGCCGATCTCGACGAAGGGCTTGCCCGTGGCCAGCCCGGTGCCGGGCGGCACGCTCTCGAAGCGGACGTCGGGAAAGTTCCAGGCGAAGCGCCACAGCACCCGCGTCAGGGCATTGGAGCTGGCCGAGGCCCCGGAGAAAAGGACCGGGTCGCCGGTGCGTCGCAGGTGCTCGGGCAGCTCTGTCAGGGGCACGGGCGAAAGGAGCAGCACGCTCTGGATGGGCGCGACCGCCGCGCGGATGCACAGGTCCGGCAGCAGCGTGAAGGCTCCGGGGTTGGCCAGGTAGGCGAACGCCGAGGCCGGGGCGGCGTCGATGGCGCCGGCCGCCAGCGCGGCGTTGAGTTCGGACGGATGCCCGGGCACGTAGGTGATGTCCGGCCCTTCGGGAAAATCCGGGATCAGGGATTCGTAGAGCGGCCAGACGTTGAGGTAGGCGATGCGGCCGAGTTTCAAGGGCCCGTGAGCCATGGGCGACCCTCCTTTGCGCAAAAAAACGCGGCCCCGAAGGTATTCCCCCCGGGGCCGGCAATCAAGGCGAATTCCGGTGAACTAGGCGAGCTGGGCGAGCAGGGTTTCCTTGATGGAGTCGATGGTGCCCTCGCCGTTGAGCTCGATGTACTTGGTCTTCCCCTCGGTGGCCAGCTTCTTGTAGAAGTAGGCGGCGGCCAGGGTGCCGGTCGTGGTGTCGTAGTAAATGTCGTGGCGCTTGCCGATGGCGGCCTCGTCCTGGTCGTCGGAGCGGGTCTTGAGATCGCCGCCGCACACCCGGCACTTGTCGCCGTTGGGCTTGATGGCGTCGATGAAGATGTTGTTCGGGTGGTTGGGGTCGTTGACGCACAGGCGACGGCCCATGATACGGTTCTTGGCGATCTCGCGGGGCAGCAGGATCTCGATGACGTAATCGAGCTTCATGCCTTCCTTCTGCAGGGCTTCCCAGAGCTTCTCGGCCTGGACCATGTTGCGGGGAAAGCCGTCGAGGAGCCAGCCGTTGCCGCCCTTGGCCTTGAGGGTCTCCAGGATCATGGGGATGGTGATCTCGTCCGGGACGAGCTCGCCCTTGTCGATGTAACCCTTGGCCTTCTTGCCGAGCTCGGTGCCGCCGCCGATGTGCTCGCGGAAGATAGCCCCGGACTCGATGTGGGCCAGATTGTACTTCTTTTTCACCAGGGAACCCTGGGTGCCCTTGCCGCTGCCGTTGGGACCGAAAGTGAGGATATTCACCGGGACTGCCTCCATGTTTGATTTTTCACAATCGGCTTCACTACCCCCCGGCGCAAGCCCTGTCAATGGCGTTTCCGGGTTTGGGGTGTCGGGGCGCGCGCCTTCGAAGACCACGGCCCGGCGCGTGATCCGTGCCTGCTTGCCGCCGGGAAACTGGAACACCCGGCCCGTCTGGCGGCGCGTCACGGCATCGTCCAGACCGCGCAGGGCGTCGGCCAGGGCCTGCCCCGGCCCGAGCGACGCCAGCGCCTTGCGATACAGGCGCGGACGCAGGGACGGGTGCAGGCCAAGGACGGTCGCCAGCGGCAGGACGGCGGGATCGTCCGGTACGGGCAGAAGGCTTTCGAAAAGCGCGGCGTCGAGGCGCGCCTGCCGCCACAGCCGCGCCGCCGCGTCGAGGTAGCGCGGGTTTTCGGCGCAAAGAAGCGGCAGGACGTCGTGGCGCAGGCGGTTTCGCCGGAAGGCGCGGTCGGCGTTGCTTGGGTCGGCCAGGGTCGGCAGGGCCAGCGCCGCGGCAAAGGCCTCGATGGCCGCCCGTGGCGTGAGCAGAAGCGGGCGCAGCAGGCGGCGCGCGGCGTCCAGGGCGGGCATGCCGCCAAGGGCCGGCCAGCCCGCGCCGCGCGTGGCGCGCAAGAGCTGGTCCTCGGCCAGGTCGTTGAGCTGGTGCCCGAGCGCGATCCAGGCGTTGTCCCGGGCTGCGGCCAGTTCCGCGAAAAAGGCGTAGCGGGCGTCGCGTCCGGCGTCCTCGACGCCTTTTCGCGCCCGGCGGGCCAGGGTGGCGACGTCCGCGCGGCGGCTATAACAGGGGATGGCGCGCTGCCGGCAGAAGGCGGCGACATGCGCGGCTTCGGCCGCGGATTCCGGGCGCAGGCCGTGGTCCAGGTGGGCGGCTTCCAGACGCGCGCCAAGGCGTGGGGCCAGGGCGGCGAGGACGGTCAGCAGGACCAGGGAGTCCGGTCCGCCGGAAAGGGCGACGATCCAGGTCGCGCCGGCCGGGACGTGCCCGCATTCGCGGGTGAGGAAGCGGGCCACGCCCAGGCATAGCTTGGCCTGCGGTCGCGGCAGGTCGTGCAGGCCCGGCAGGGTGGTCAGGGGGGATGCCTCCGGCGGCCAGAGGGTTTTCACCCTCTGGACTCCCTTACGGTTCGATGCAGTGCCGTAATAATCCGTGGCGCCTTTTTTCGAGGACTCCCGGATTGCCGTAACGGGCTTTTCCTGCGGCGCGGCCTCAGACCGGGATGTCGAGTTCCCGGATGAAGTTGTCGAGGAAATCGATCATCTGCTGGCGCTGCTCGGTCGTGCAGTAGCTGATGCAGGAGCAGCGCAGCTTGCCGCTGCCGCGCACGAGCAGTTCGAGCTTGAGCCAGTTGCGCC
>JAEWPX010000193.1 GCA_023399375.1 Pseudomonadota bacterium
TGGGCGTGGTGCCCGTGCCGATGATGGCGTGGAAGCCCGAGAGCGCGCCGCAGGCGATGGTGATGAAAAGGAACGGGAAGACCGCGCCGCCGATGATGGGGCCGCCGCCGCCCGTGAACTGGGTCAGTGCGGGCATCTTGAGCATGGGGTGGACCCAGAAGATGCCGACCGTCAGGGCGAAGATGGTGCCGATCTTGAGGTACGTGGACAGGTAGTCGCGCGGGCAAAGGAGCAGCCACACGGGCAGCACCGAGGCCACGAAGCCGTAGAGCGGAATGGTCAGCGCGATGGCCGGACGGGGCAGGTCGAAAATCGGCCGCCAGAAGGGGCTCTCGGCCACATAGGGGCCGACGAGGATGGTGATGAACATCAGCGCCACGCCGATGACCGACGCGCCGAGCACGTCGCCGTCGCGCCACTTGTGCAGGTACACGCCCATGATCAGGGCGATGGGGATGGTGGCGAAGACGGTGAACGAGCCCCAGGGGCTGTCGTGCATGGCGTTGACCACGGCCAGGGACAGCCCGGCCAGGGTCAGGATGAGGATGAAGAGCACGGCCACGGAGGCCACGCCGCCCGTCGCCTTGCCGATCTCCTTGCTGGCGATGTAGGCCAGGGAGCGCCCCTTGTGACGCACCGAGGCGAACAGCACCACCGTGTCGTGGACGCAGCCCGCGAGCACGCAGCCGACGAGAATCCACAGCGCGCCCGGCATGTAGCCGAACTGCGCGGCGAGCACAGGGCCGATCAGCGGCCCGGCCGCGGCGATGGCCGCGAAGTGGTGCCCGAAAAGGACGTACTTGTTCGTCTTCACGTAGTCGTGCCCATCGGCCATGGTGACCGCCGGCGTCAGACGCGAGTCGTTGACGCCGAGGACTTTCTTGGCAAAGAAAAGCCCGTAGAAGCGGTAGCCTATGGCGAAGATGCACAGGGCGGCGAAGACCAGGGTCAACGCGTTCATGCCAGCCTCCCGTGTTTGACCGCCCGCTTCGGGGACGGCCCGTTGCCGATTTCGGCCCCGTGATGGCACGGGCGAAACGCGACAACAAGATTGCCGGCGCGAAAGGGATAATCGGGGGGCCGAGACGACGTTTTCAGGGGCTGACTGACCGGCCCTCGGGGGCCGGCCCGGCTGCGGGCACGCGGAAGGTGATCCGGCTGCCCCGGCCCGGGGCGCTGTCCACGCGCAGCCCGTACTCGGGGCCGTAGAGCTGGATCAGGCGCTGGTTGGAATTGCGCGCGCCCACGCCCTCGGCGAGGGATTCCAGGGAGCGCGGCGAGAGGAGGACGTCCACCACGTCGCGGCTCATGCCGAGGCCGTCGTCTTCCACGGCGACGCAAAGGTGGCCGTTTTCGCGGTGCGCGGCCACGCGCACCCGGCCGCCCTCCTCGCGGCCCTGCAGGCCGTGGCGGACGCTGTTTTCCACGAGCGGCTGAATGAGCAGCGGCGGCACGAGCCACTGCTCGCAGCCCGGCTCCAGGTCGATCTCGCTTCGGATGCGCTCGCCGAAACGGGCCTGTTCGATGGCCAGGTAGGAGCGCACCTGGTCCATCTCTTCGGAAAGGCGCACGAGGCCCCGCGAGCTGTCCAGGTTGCGGCGCATGTAGCGGGCGAGGTCGAGCAGCAGCTCCCGAGCCTGGCCCGGCGCGGTGCGGCAAAACGAGGCGATGGTGTTGAGGGAATTGAACAGGAAGTGCGGGTTGATCTGGGCCTGGAGGCGCCGGATTTCGGCGTGGGCCAAAAGCTGGTTGGCGATGCCGATGTCCTCCAGTTCGAGCTGGGTGGAAAAAAGCGCGGCCAGGCCCTTGGCCAGCTCGAACAAGGGCGCGTCCAGGGGCCGGTCCTTGGTGCCGTAGAGCTTGAGGCAGCCGCGGATCTCCGCACCCTTGCGCAGGGGCACGACGATGGCCTCGCGCAGCGGGCAGCCGGCCTTGGCGCAGCCGATGGACGCCGCATCGTGCAGAAAGAGCGCCTGGCCGGATTCGATGGCCAGCTGCGTGGCCCGGGTTCGCCAGTGCTCGCCGGAGCGGTGGTGGTCCTCGCCGGCCCCGACATGGGCCAGGATGGCGGACACGCCCGTGACGGCCACGGCGGCCACGCCCGTCTCGGCCAGGATGATTTCCGCCGTGGCCTGGGCCGACTCCGGGGTGAGGCCGCCGCGCAGATGGGCCACGGTCTTGCTCGCGATGGCGAGGATGCGCCTCGCCTCGGTCGAGTCGCGCAGTTCGCGCAGCCGGCGCTGCACGCCGAGCGCCTTGACGAAGATGGCCGCGCCCATGGCGTTAATGACGATCATGGGCGCGCCGATGACCTCGACGAGGTCCACGGCCTCGGCAAAGGGCCGCGACAGGGCGAGCACGAGGCCCATGTGGACGGTCTCGCCCACGATGCCAAGGGCCATGGCCACGCCCCAGTCCAGGGACTTGCCCGGATAGCGCCGGGCAATGAGCCCCGCGGCCGTGCCTTCGAGGAACGTGGCCAGGGCGCAGGGCAGCGCCGAAAACCCGCCCACGTCGATCAGGTAGCGGTGGCCGCCGGCGATGAGCCCGGCCCCGATGCCGACCACCGGGCCGCCGAAAAGCCCGGCCGTGATCACGCCCATGGCGCGCAGGTTGGCGTAGGAATGGAAGACGTAGTTGCCGGTGTAGGTGCCGAGGATGCCGAAGACGCCAAAGAGGATCGTGACGGCGAGCGTGCTCCACAGGGGCCTTTCCCGTCCCGTGCGCATGCGCTCGAACGGGGCGAGCGTCATGATGGCGAAGCCGCCGGCGAGCAGCAGGCCGAAGCGCTGGGACAGGTTCAGGAACAGATCCGGCACGGCGGGAACGAAGATGTCGAGATTCATGCCGCTCCCCTCCTACAGCCCCAGGCGCTCCTTGAATTCGCGCACCCGGTTGCGACTGACCGTGACTTCCGTGCGCTCCGGGTCGCCGAGCACGAGCAGGTACTTGCCGCCGATCCAGGGCGAGAGTTCGGCCACGCGTTCGAGGTTGACGAGCACGGCGCGGTTGGCGCGGAAAAAGGACAGCCCGGCCAGACGCTCCTCGGCCCGGGACAGGGTCGGCAGGCCGTGGCAGGGAAAGCGCCCCTGGTCGGTCAGGACGTTCACGCCCTTGTCGTCGGCCTCGAGGCTAAAAACTTCCGCCGCGGGCAACAGCGCGATGCGGCCGTGGCGCTCCACGGCGACGCGCGCGCAGCCCCTGCCGCCGCCCCGGCCAAGTCCGGCCAGAAGCGCGGCCATGGCCTCGGCCTCGCGGGCCTTTCCCGCGGCCAGCCGCCCCCGGGCGCGCTCGAGGCTCACGGCCAGACGTTCGGGCGAGACGGGCTTGAGCAGGTAATCCACGGCGTTTTGCTCGAAGGCGGCCACGGCGTACTGGTCAAAAGCGGTGACGAAGATGAAAAGGGGCACGTGGACGCAGTCCATGGCCTGGCGCAGCACGTCGAAACCGTCCTGGCCGGGCATGCGGATGTCGAGGAGCACGAGGTCGGGCCTGTCCGCCTCGATGGCGGCCAGGGCCGCGCGGGCGCTGTCGGCCGCGGCGACCTCGATGTCGGCGTGGGCGCCGAGCAGGTAGGCGAGCTCGTCGCGAGCCGGCTTTTCGTCGTCCACGACCAGGGCGCGCAGCTTCATGGCGCGACGGTAGCGCCGCGCCCCGGACCTGTAAAGAGGCGCGAGGCGACGCGGGAATCTTGCGGCATCAGACGTTTTTTTTCGGCTCGCCCGTAGTCTGCGGCGTCCACACGGGCGTGGCCGTGTTGGCGCTGCCGCGCAGGTCGCACGGTTCGGCCTCGCAGACCGGACAACGGGCGTCGACGCAGGGGTCGGCGTGGATCATCACGTCGGCCTCCGGCCCCAGCCGCGACAGCAGCAACTGCTCCATGGCGTCCACATGCCGGTGGGCCTCGGCAAGGGTCATGTCGCGCGGCAGGATCAGGTGCATGTCCACGTGGACGCGCCGGCCGGCCTTTATCGCGCGCAGGCGGTGGATGTCGATCCAGGCCGGCTGGCGGTTTTCCCGGAGCAGCGCGCAGATTTGTTCCAGCAACGCCGGGTCGGACTCGATCATGAAGCCCGAAACCGAGCGGCGTACGAGCCCCACCCCGGCCCAGGCGATGTTGACCCCGACCAGGCAGGCGACCAGACCGTCGAGCCAGAGCCAGCCCGTGGCCCAGACCAGCCCCAGGGCCACGAACACCCCGGCGGAGGTGTAGACGTCCGTGAGCACGTGCTTGCCGTCGGCTTCGAGCGTCAGCGACCCGGAGCTGCGGCCCTGGCGCACGAGCTTGACGCCGAGCCACAGGTTGACGCCGCCCGCGGCCACGAGCAGGGCGATGCCGCCGCCGAGGTTGGGCATGGGCGCGGGATGGAAGATCTTGTCCCAGGACTCGTAGAAGATGCCGATGGACGCGAGCAGGATGAGCATGCCCTCGAGCCAGGCGGCGTAGTATTCGATGTTGCCGTGGCCGTAGGGGTGGCGTTCGTCGGGCGGCGAGTCGGCCACGGTGACGCTCACCACGGCGAAGGCCGCGGCCACGACGTTGATGATGGATTCCAGGGCGTCGGAGAGGATGGCCGCGGAACCGGTCAGGAGCCAGGCCGCCATCTTGACGACGAGCAGCGCCACGGCGACCCCCAGAGACAAGCGGGCCGCCCGGACCTCGGGAGAGGATTTCGGGGGCGTCGTTTCGCGCATGGCGCGGGTGTTACCGCGTGCCGGCCTCCATGGCAAACGGCGTTTGCGCGTCCTCCTCGCCGGAAGCACGGCGGGTCCGCACGACAGGCTCCCCCGACCTGGCGGGAAAGGTCACGGTCACGGCCCCGTCGCGGCGGGTGGCGTAGACGCGGCAGCCGCCCTTTTCAAGGAGCGCCTCGAGCTTGGGCGCGGGGAAAGGCCAGGTGTCGCCGCAGCTGGCGATGGCCGCCCGGGGCGACACCGCGGCGAGAAACCGCCGGGAAAGGCCCGTGGCCGAGCCATGGTGCGGCAGGACGAGCACGTCCGCGGAAAGCTGCGCGCCAGCGGCGGCCAGGCGCGAGAGCACGCCGCGTTCGGCGTCGCCGGGCATGACGGCGAGCCCGCGGCCGTTTCGCGTCAGACGCAGGACAAGCGAGCCGTTGTTGCCCGAGCGGTCGTCGTCCGAGCCGGGATGGAGCACGGCCAGGGCCAGTCCGTCGCCGAGGTCGATGGCGTCACCCGCGGCCAGGACGGCATGGGGAATGCGCCGCGCTTCCAAGGCGGCGGCGATGGGTGCGGCGAGCGCGCCCTCGGGCGTGCCGCCGTTATCGTAGAACGCGCCCACGTCGAAGCGCGCAAGCAGCGAAACGAAGCCCTTGACGTGGTCGGCGTGGGGATGGCTGGCGAAGGCGGCATCGATGCGCGGCGGCCGGCCGTCGGTGAGAAACGCGCCCACGACATGGCGGCCCACGTCGAAGTCGCCGTAGAGCCCGCCGGCGTCCACCACGAACCTGCGCCCGTGGGGAAGATCCAGGACCACGGACTGGCCTTGGCCCACGTCGAGCACGGTCAGACGCACCGCGTCGTCGAGGGCCACGACGCCGCGAACGAGCGTCGGCCCGACGAGCAGGCACAGGCTTGCGACCAGGGCCGCCGTGGCGCGCCGCCCTCCGGCCAGGACCACGGCGAGCCCGGCGAGAAGCCCGAGGCACCCGAGCGTCTCGGGCCAGGTCGGGCGCAGGATGGCGGACGTCAGCAAGCAGTGGCGGGCGTCCAGAAAGGCCAGCCCGCGCATGAGCCCCTCGCAGCACCATGCAGCCAGCAGCAGCGCCTTGGCGCCCAAAGGCGCGGCGAACGGCACGGCGAGCAGAGCCGTCCCCACCAGGGCCAAAGGAGTCACCACCAGGCCTAGCGGCGGCAGCCACAATACGTTGATCCAGGGATTGCTATTGAGATCGCCGAAAAGGCGCGCGATGAGCGGCATGACGGCGACCTCGGCGCTAAGGCTCGTCCACAGGACGCCGGCAAGCCCCAGAAGCGGCCAGCGCAGGAGTCCCGGCAGCCGCACCCGACGGCTTGCGGCCGCAAATGGCGGCCAGAAGGCCACGATGCCGACCACGGCCAGGACCGAAAGCTGAAGCCTCGCATCGAAGACGGCAAGGGGCATGGCGGCAAGCATGAGCGCCAAGGCCAGGAACAACCCGTCCAACACCGGAGCTTGGCGGCCGGCGAACACCAGCAACGCGCCGCAGCCGAACATGAAGGCGGCCCGATACAGGGACGGCGAATAGCCGCCGAGCCAGCAATAACCGACCACCAGGGGCGCCGCCAGCAGAAGCGTCAGGGAAGGCCGCGGCAGCCACAGGAAGATCCCGGGCCGCAGGCGGCCGAGCGCCCAGGTCAGGGCGGCGCCCATGGCCACGACATAGGCGATGTTCATGCCGGAAAGGGCAAGCGTGTGGGAAAGGGAGGCGCGGCGCAGCAGGTCGAGGTCGGCCTGGGCGAACCCGGACACATCGCCGAAAACCAGGGCGAGGGTCATGGCCCGTCCCGCCCGCGTGGACGCATCGGCGCCTTCGGGAGCCGCCAGCCGGTCGGATACGACCTGGCGCAGGGCCTCGTGCCGCAAGGCGAGGACGTCGTCCCCGGCGTCGGTCAGCGCGACCTGCCCCTTGTCGCCCCGGGCGTAGGCCCGCCAGAAAATCCCGTCCAACCGGCGGATGAAAGCAAAATCCGGCCCGCCCGGATTGTCGAAGCCGGCGGTCGTGCGCACGCGGGCCGTGACGCCAAGGCGCGCGCCAGGCACCGGGCAAAAGGCCGGGCGGTCGATGGTCAGCAGCAGCTTCCCGGGCAGGGACGCTTCCTCCGCCGCGCCCTGCCCGACGCGCACATCCTCGAGGACCACGCCGAGCCGGCCGCCGGGGCGGCCCTCCACGGCGGCCACCCGGCCGGCGACGGCGCAGGGCTTGCGCCCGGCGACGCACGCGGGAACGTCCGTGGGCGCTGCCGGCATGGCGAAAAACCCTGCGGCGCAGCCGAGGGCGAAGGCCAGACAGAGCGCACGCAGACGCGGACGACCCGGGGCGGGTCTGGGGAAGAGCGCGAGCAGCAACAGGCCGCACAGCGCGGGCAAGGGAAAGGCCACGGCCAGGATGCCCGCGGCATAGGCCGGGAGGCAGGGCTGCCAGGGGAGCAGCGGCGGCGCGGCGCGCGGCGTGTCGGAGGGCGGTCGTTTGCGGCGTGGCGCCATGGTCGGCAATCCCCTGCTGCGCCGCGTCGCGGCGTGCCAAACTTCTACGGCCCCGGCCCGCCGCGCGCAAGGCCGGCTTGTCAGGACACGGCCAAGCGGGTACAACGACGGCGAATCTCGAAAAAGTCCTTGCCCGCCAGGGCCAGGGAGGAATGCCGTCATGCCGCGACTTTTCAGCCTGCTGTTGCTCGCCTGCTGCTGCCTTGGCGCGTGGGGCTGCGCCAAACAGACCCTGCCGATCATCACGCCCCAGGAATTCGAAGCGTCCTGCCGCTCCGATCCGGCCGGCGCGGACGCGGCCTGCGCCTCCCGCGTCTGCGCCGTGTTCCAGGCCGTGGCCACGGACTACCACGAGGACATGGCCGCCTGCCAGGCGTCGTGCAAGCAGCGCGCCCAGGAACTCGAAACCGATGTGGCGGGCGCATGCGCGGAGAAGGTGAAACAGACCCGGGACGCCTGCCTGGAATTTTGCAACCGCAAATTCTACCGGTGCAACTGCGCCAAATAGCCCGCGGGCGGTCCACGGGCCGTTGGCGTCGCGCCGGGTCCGCCGCCGTTTCCGGCGGCGGGCGAAACCGCACAAGGAGTAAGCGATGGCGGTGAAAAAGATCCTGATGCTCGTCGGCGACTACGTCGAGGACTACGAAGTCATGGTGCCCTTCCAGATGCTCGTCATGGTCGGGCACGACATCAAAACCGTATGCCCGGGCAAGAAGGCCGGGGAAACGGTGCGCACGGCGGTCCACGACTTCGAGGGCGACCAGACCTACAGCGAAAAGCCCGGCCACAACTTCCAGCTCAACTACGATTTCGACGCCGTGGACGAGAAGTCCTTCGACGCCCTGGTCGTGCCGGGCGGCCGCGCGCCGGAATACATCCGGCTCAACCCGCGCGTCATCGAGATCGTCAAGCATTTCGGCGCGACGAAAAAGCCCATCGCGGCCATCTGCCACGGCCAGCAGGTGCTGGTGGCGGCGGACGTGGTTTCCGGCTGCAACTGCATGGCCTACCCGGCCGTGCAGCCGGACATCGAGCGTGCCGGCGGCACCTACGTCGGCCCCAACGCGACGTTCACCAACGCCGTGGTCAGCGGCAACCTCGTCACCGGCCCGGCCTGGCCGGCCCATCCGGAATGGATGCGCAAATTCCTGGAGATGCTCGGCACGAAAATCGAACCGTAGCCTTTGCCCGGGGACGCGCCGCGCGGAGCCTTGTCGGCCCTTCGCGGCGCGCTTTCGGCTGGGCCGTGCCGCCACGCGGCCCCAACGCTGCCGGATTGCCCCGGATTCTTCTCTTTTTTCCCTCGCCAAGGAGTGGTATGGTCTTCGCCGTGAAACGGCCCGGGAGCATGGCAAGCGCACCCGGCGCAACGAGGCCCCATGATCGACAAGACCCAGATTGAACGGCTGCGGCAGGTCATCGGCGATTTCGCCGTCAACAAGGGAAAGGTGCTCCTGCTTTTCTCCTTCCTGCTTTTCATCGTGGCCGCCTATTACGTGATGGATTTCGTGACCGAGGACAGCCTGGCGGTGAAATACAAAAAGACCACCGCCCTGGTCGAAGAGGTCCAGGAAACGAAAAACGTCCTGACCATCGTGACGAGCCAGGGATTTTTCGTGGTCGATCCCGGGTTGCGTTCGGACAAGTTCAAGAACATCGCCGACTTCTTCCGCAAGGTGAAGGAAGACGGCTCGCCCGTGCGCATCGACTACAAGGACGTGGGCAACGACAAGGTCATCGAAAACGTTTTCTACCGCGCCGAATCCACCAAGTTCGGCAAGATCGGCTCGCTCAAGTAGCTCCCCGCCCGACGCCGCGCCATGTCGCCTTCCCTGACCGGCCTGTCGGCCGCCCTTGCCGCCACGGTCGTCTGGGCCGGCAATTTCGTGGTGGCCCGCGGCATCGCCCACGCCATCCCGCCCATCCAGCTCAATTTCTGGCGCTGGCTGCTGGCGCTCGCCTGCCTGCTGCCCTGGGCGCTGCCGCGCCTGCGCGCCGACTGGCCGCTCATGCGTCGCCACTGGCGGCACCTTTCGGTCATGGGCCTGCTCGGCGTCACGCTGCTCAACACCTTCGTCTACAAGGCCGGCCAGACGACCCAGAGCCTCAACATGGCCCTGCTCGTGCCCACGGCGCCGGTCATCATCATGCTGCTTTCCCGCATCCTCTACGCCGAACCCATCACCTGGCGGCGGCTGGCGGGCATGGGCGTCGTGCTGTGCGGCGTCCTGACGCTTCTCTCCCGGGGCGACTGGCAGCATCTGGCGGCCGTCCGCTTCAACCCCGGCGACCTCTGGGCCCTTGCCGGCGCGGCCAGCTTCGCGCTCTATTCGCTTTTCGTGCGCAACCGCCCAAAGGGGCTGTCCCTGGCCGGGTACAACGCCGCCACCTTCGCCCTCGGCCTCGTGTTCCTGCTGCCGGGGCTCGCCGTGGAAGTCGCCGTCCTGCCCGCCCCGGCGCTCACCGTGCCCGTGGTCGCGGGCATCGCCTATGCGGGCATCGGCTGCTCCACGATCGCCTACATCCTCTGGACGCGGGCCATCGCCGGCATCGGCCCGGTGCTTGCCGGCATGGTCTACTACAGCCTGCCGCTTTTCACGGCCGTGGAATCGGCCTGGCTGCTTGGAGAATCCATCGCGCCCTTCCACATCGTCGGCGGCGGGATGATCATCGCGGGCATCCTGTTCGCCACGGTGGACAGGCGCGTGCGCCATCTGCCCGCGCCGCGCCGCCACGCAGACTGAGCGCGGCGAAGCGGCCGCGATCGGTCGCCGTACGGCGGGCGACAAAAAAGGGACTTCCCCCTGAGGCGAAGTCCCTTTTCCGAAAGGCCGTCAGCGGCGACACGTATTGCGGCGGTTCCCGCTCCCTGCGCGCTTCCCCTCGTGTCGCGTCCTCGAAAACAGTTGCTATTTTTCCGAGAGCAACATGCTTAAATAACTATTTTTTCTTAAAAATACTGACGTATTTTTTAAGGGTCGCAACACTAGAAATTGAGGTTGAGCTTCTTGCGGAAGGCTTCCAGGTTGCGGCAGGCCCGCTGCCGGGCCGCGGCGTTGCCCTTTTCCAGGATCTCGCGCACGAGGTCGGGCTTCGCGTCGAAGGCCTTGCGCCGGTCGCGAATGGGTTCCAGGAAGGCGGTCATGGACTCGACAAGCAGCTTCTTGCAGTCGCCGCAGCCCCAGGTGGCGTGGGTGCAGCCCTCGACGATCTCGGGCAGCCGCGCCGGATCGGTCAACAGCTCGTGGTAGGGATAGAGGTTGCATTCCTTGGGATCGCCGGGATCGGTCAGCCGGGCGCGCTTTTCGCAGGTCAGCATGCTCATGACCTTCTTCTTCATGCTCGCCGGGTCCTCGGACAGGCCGATGGCGTTGCCGTAGCTCTTGCTCATCTTGCGCCCGTCGAGGCCGGTCAGCTTGGCGTCGGGCGTCAGCAGGGCCTGCGGCTCGGGGAAGAAGTTCCCGTAGAGGTGGTTGGCGCGGCGGGCGATCTCGCGGGTCAGCTCCAGGTGCGGCAGCTGGTCCTGGCCCACGGGCACGAAGGCCGGCTTGTAGAGCAGGATGTCCGAGGCCATGAGCACCGGATAGCCCAGGAAGCCGTAAGTGGTCAGATCCTTGGCCGCAAGCTCGGTCAGCTGGTCCTTGTAGGTGGGGCAGCGCTCCAGCCAGGAAACGGGCGTGAGCATGGACAGCAACAGATGCAGCTCCACGTGCTCCTTGACCTGGGACTGCTGGAACAACACGCATTTTTCCGGGTCGAGCCCGGCCGCCACCCAGTCCTTGACCAACTCCGGCACGAAGCCCTTGATGCGTTTGGGGTCGGCGTATTCCGTGGTCAGCGCGTGCCAGTCGGCCACGAAGAAGAGGCACTCGTGGGTTTGCTGGAGCTCGACCCAGTTTTTCAGCACGCCGAAATAGTGGCCCAGGTGCAGGGGGCCGGTGGGGCGCATGCCGGAGACGATCCGCTTGTTTTCCTTGGGGGTGTTCTCACTCATGGCGATATGATCCGTTTCCTCGTGAAGGGTATGGAAAAAAGGCGCGGGGAAGCTCCCCCGCCCTACAGCAGCATCTGGGAGAAATACGCCACCGGCGGGCCGATGATGCGGCCGAGCACGCCGGCCACGGCCAGCAGGATGAGCAGCAGGAAGCCCCAGCGGCCGAAATTCTGATACCGCATGGCCATGTGCGGCGGCAGGAAGGCGGCGAGCACGTTGCTGCCGTCGAGCGGCGGCACGGGCAGCATGTTGAATATGCCGAGCGCAATATTGACCTGGACGCCGGCCGCGCACATGTAGAGCAGCGGCGCGAGAACGCCGTACGCGAGCGTCCCTTCCGCCACGCCGCGGCCCAGGTGTTCTATGCCGCGCGCGCCCAGGGCGAACAGCACGGCGAGCAGGACGTTCATGGCCGGCCCGGCCAGGGCCACGAGCATCATACCCTTGACCGGATTGCGGAAATAGCGCGGGTCCACGGGCACGGGCTTGGCCCAGCCGATCATGCGCGTGAGCAGGAAAGCCAGCGTGCCGAGCACGTCCAGGTGGCTGAGGGGATTGAGCGTCAGCCGCCCGGCCAGGCGCGCCGTGGGGTCGCCGAGCCAGTTGGCCACATAGCCGTGGGCCGCCTCGTGAAAGGTCACGGCCATGAGCACCGGCACGACAAGCAGGGCGATCTCCTGCATGGTCTGGGAAAATTCTGGAAACATGGGCAAGGCGGCTAGCACGAACGGCTGGCCGGGGCAAGGGCGGCGGGCCGGATGCTACCCAGGCGGCGCGCCCCGGAGCCGGCCGGGCTTCCGGGGCGCATGTCCGCGAAACTGCGGCCCCCTAGCCGGCTTTTTCCATGGCCAGGGCGACCTTGTTCTTGAGTTCGCCGAGGTCCACGGACTTGACCACGTAATAGTCGGCGGCGATGGATTTGAGGTCATGCTGAAAGCTGTCGTAAGCCGTGCTCAGGATCACGGGGATGCTCTGGTCCTTGCCGCGGATCTCCTGGAGCAGGTCGAGGCCCGAGCGGTTGCCGCCGAGCTTGATGTCGAGCACCACGACGTCCGGCGACACACGGGCCATCAGCGGCAGAATCTCTTCCTCGCCGTCGGAGGTCACGACCTCGTAGCCCTCCCCTTCGAGTTCTTCCTGATAGAGCATGCGGATATGCTTCTCGTCGTCGACGACCAAAATCTTCCCGCTCATGGGTAAACTCCTTGTAACACGGCATAAAGAGATCGAATGCATGCGTCTTTCGACTTCAAGGTTATGCTGAAAAGCCCGGGCCGGGTCAACCGTTTTCCCTAGTGGCGCGCCTTGATTCCCACCGCGCCCCAGGCTACACCTGTGGCCCATGATTACCGTAACACTGGGCACGAACAACACGCCGACCACGTTCGAAAAAATCAAAACCGTCCTCCAATTGCTCAACAAACTTCACCTGCGCGTCAACGACGCCCTGGTCATCCGCGACGGCGAACTGCTCACACCGGACCGCCATCTGCGCCCCGGCGACCACGTCGCCATCCGCCCCGTGGTATCGCGCGGGTAGCGGGAGGAAGAGGAAAGAAGAATGCCTCCGGCGGGGGGGGGGGGGGGGGGGGGGGGGGGGGGGGGGGGGGGGGGGGGGGGGG